>CANOUM010000044.1 GCA_947570515.1 uncultured Clostridia bacterium | reverse complement strand
GTGATATTACTGGAGACAGAGACGCTTCGCTGGAAATATGGCTTGCTTTTACTTCTGTTTACAATGGAAGAGCTTTATTTGGACTGGAAAAAGCCGCTTTTGCCCTTTTGGAAGCGCTGTTTTGTGTACGAGATAGGGCTTGTTGCAGCGGTTGTCATATTGAGTCTTTTAGGCAGGATAGCAGGCTATCAGCTGATCAGTATATTTTTAGAGGCAGCTTTTTTGATGGGAGCTGCCTGTTTATATCATAACACGCTGAAGACAAAGGGAGTATATGATGAATCGATGCTGGCCGGCCTTTCTTTAGCGGTGGGGACGATGCTGGCGGCATTTCATTGGGTGCAGGTGAGCGGATTAATTCCTGCAGAGATCGCACTGCTTTGGATTGCACTGATCAGCAGCTATGAGCTGGGACTTGCAAGAGGAATGCTGCTGACGCTTCCTGCCGGCTTTTTTATGCGGCTTACGTTGACGGCAGGGGAAGGGCTGGTGATTCTATCCATGCTTCTGATTGTGATTGCCGGTATTTTTCGGGACATGGGCAAGAGAGCGACTGCTGCCGCCTGTTTTTCCGGCGGGAGTCTGTGGGTACTTCTGTTTATGGGAGGCATCAATGTGGTTCCGGGTATTTTGACAGTAGGAACAGCGCTGCTGCTGTTTGGACTTACACCGGCCAAAGCGATAGAAAAAGCGCAAAAAAAGAGAAAACCAGAAAAAGGATTAGAAAAGCAGTGGCAGCGCTATTTTGAAAATGCATTGGGGCAGGGGGCGCAGGCGTTTCAAAAAATGGCGGATCTCATCTGTGTTCCGCGGCGGCAGCTTCGGATCACGAGTCAGGATCTGGTGTATCTGAAAGAAGATCTGGCAGGTGCTTTGTGTCAGGAATGTGAAAATCAAAAAATTTGCTGGGGCAAACAGTATGCCAGAACGCATGAGGCAGTGGTACGCGTGATGGAGGCTTCCCGGCAAAAAGGACGGGTAGAAAGAAGGGATCTTTCGAAAGAGTTTTTGGAGAGCTGCTGCAGAGCAGGAGATTTTGTACGCACAGTGAACCGTCACTATGAATTATACCGGCTTAATCAAAGCTGGGAAAATAAGATGGCACAGAGCGCGCAGCTGCTTCAGGGGCAGTATGAAGCGATGGCTGCCTATTTAGGTACAATGCGAGAACATTTTGCGGGAGAGCTGGAAGCAGAAGAGGCAGTTAAGCAAAGGATTTTTCGCTATGTCAAGCGTCAAGGCATTCCGGTGGGGGATATATGGGCTTTAACCAGCGAAAAAGAAAATCGCATACAAGTTTATATGGAAACGGTACGGGCATTGAATGAACATGAGATAGACTGCTGCCAGCAGGTACTGAGGGACATGTTTGGATGTCCGATTGTACTTCAGGAAAAGCGTCGTTTAACAGGAAACTATTACCGATACCGCTTTCATGATCCCAATCTGTACCGGCTGAAAATGGGCGTTAGCACATGGGAAAGAGAAGCGAGCGCCAGCGGGGATAGCTATACGGCGCAGCGACTGGATGAATATCGTTTTGTGGTTGCGCTGGGAGACGGGATGGGCAGCGGTAAAAGGGCGCAAGAAGAAAGTCATAAAGCGCTTGCTTTATTGGAACAGCTGCTGCTTACAGGAGTAGAGGAAGAAAGAGCCGTTGAGCTGCTTAATACCACGCTTGTTCTTTCCAGTAAGGAAGAGGTTTTTACCACAATTGATTTAGCGCTCATGAATTTGCACAGCGGGCAGCTCAAGCTGGTCAAGGCAGGCAGCTGCATCACCTTCCTGCGCAGCAGGGCGGCTGTGCATGTGTATCGAAGTCAGTCGCTTCCGGTTGGTATTTTGGAGCAGCCGGAGCCGGAGACGTTTGCGCATCAAATGCAGGATGGCGATCTGATTGTGATGATATCAGATGGCGTACTGGATCAGCTGCCGGAACCTAAACAAGGAGAAAAATGGATCAGGCGGTATTTGATGAAGACAGAGGAACAGGATCCGCAGCGGCTTGCAGAGGATCTGCGGATGCAGCTGGCCCCTTATATGCCGCAGGTGCGAGATGATCAGACGGTGCTGGCGGTTCGGGTAGAAAAGTTAAATTTATAAAAATACTTTCAAAGCAAAAGCCTCTATGATAAAATAGACAAAATGGCTATGACTGGCAAAAGGAGGGGGCAGAGTGCTGAGAGAGACCGTTAAAGCGATGCTGCTGCAGTATCACATGATAGAAAGCGGACAAAAGATGGCGGTGGCGCTTTCCGGAGGAAGAGATTCTGTATGTTTACTGCATATTTTAAAAAGTCTGCAGCCTCATTTTGGATATGAGCTTTCGGCTCTGCATGTGAATCATGGTCTTAGAAAAGAGGCAGTGCAGGAGGAGGCGTTTTGCCGCAGGCTCTGTCAGCAGTGGAACATTCCGCTGACGGTCTATCAGGTGGATGTACCGGCGCGGATTAAAAGCACAGGAGAGTCAGTTGAAGAAGCAGCGAGGAGCCTGCGCTATGAGGCATTTGAAAAAGCAGAGGCTGATCGGATTGCTCTGGCGCACCATCAGCAGGACCAGGCGGAGACGCTGCTGATGCACCTGCTCAGAGGCAGCGCGCTTACAGGACTTTGCGGCATGCGCCCTGTGCGTGTGCCTTATATCCGTCCGCTTTTACATGTGTCAGGCGAGCAGATCGAGCGGTATATGGCAGACCATGCATTAGCGCATATAGAGGATGCGTCTAATCAGGATACCGCCTTTCGGCGGAATAAGATCCGGCATGAGCTCCTGCCGCTGCTGCAGCAAGAATATAATCCGGAGATTGTTAAAATACTGTCCCAAACGGCGCAGGTGCTGCAGGAGGAGGAGGCCTATATAGAGGCGCAGCTGCCGGCTGTGCCAAAAGGCGATCTTTCGGTTTCGTGGCTTTTGTCTTATCCTGAAAACCTGCAGAAAAGAATTTTGAAAGAATGGCTTGCTCAAAACGGACTTCAGCAAAATGTTTCGCATACGCATATGCAGCAGCTGATCCGTCTCCTTCATGGAGGAAGCGGCAAGAGGATATCGCTTCCAAAAGGCTTGACGGTAGACAAAAGCTATGATATACTTCATATTTATAAAAATATACCCTGTGAGCAGTCTGAGATGTCTATGCCGGTATTTGCAATGAGGCGGATGCCTATTGCAGAAGCGAGAAAAAGCTGGAGAAAAGGACAAAACGACGGGATAGAGATTCCGGATTTGCCGGAAGAAAAATGGCTTAACGCAGATGCTTTTAAAGAGCTTCCGATCTGGCGCTACCGCAGATCAGGAGATTATCTGATGATAGGCGGAGGGCGGAAGAAATTAAAAGAGTATTTAATCGATGAAAAAATTCCAAGGCAGGAGCGTGACGCACTGCCGCTTTTAGCGGTTGGTGCGCATATTCTATGGGTATGGGGTCATCGAATCAGCGAAGGAGCAAAGGTTACGGAAAATACGCAGCAGGTGCTGCATGTGAGGAGGCTTTCAGATGTTTCAGGATCGGATTCATGTGATGATTGATCAGGATACGCTAGAAAAGAGAATTCAAGAGCTGGGAAAGACTATTTCTGAGGAGTATGCAGGCAAGGAGATTGTGCTGGTTTGCATCTTGAAAGGCGGCGCAATGTTTATGACGCAGCTGGCTAAATACATAACCGTACCGGTCACCATGGACTTTATGATACTGTCAAGCTATGGCAATGATTTAATCAGCAGCGGGACGGTGAGCATCAAGAAAGATATGGATGAAGATATTGCAGGAAAGCATGTGCTGGTGGTGGAAGATATAGTCGATACGGGCAGAACGCTTTGGTTTTTGCGCGAGCTTTTAAAGGACCGCAAGGCAGCATCTGTTAAAATTTGTACTATGCTTGATAAACCAGCGCGGCGTGTTGTGCCGGTAGAGGTAGAGTATACGGGCTTTGAAATCGAGGATGAATTTGTAGTAGGGTATGGCCTTGATTATGAGCAGCATTATCGCAATCTGCCTTACATCGGGTATGTAGAAGTATAAAAAGCAGGAGGTTTCGGTTTGAAAGACGGCTATAAAGGACTGGGCATATACAGCATAATTATGATTGTGCTGGCGCTGGTTCTGATCTTTAATGGTTTTGATTTTGGATTTAATAGTATGGCGCGCGTTTCAGACGTGCAGCTGCATCAGGATTTGCAGGAAGGAAAAATTAAAGAAATATCCATCACCCCTATTAAAGTGGGAACAGCGAATATGGGCGATGCGGTTTTGATTTATCAGGACGGAGCTGCAGCCAAAACGGTGTATGTATCTGATATTGATCATTTCAGAGAAGAGATGAGCCAAAACTATCAGGATGTTATCGTAACGGTAGAGACGATAGAACCTGACAGCATATGGAGCAGTTTGCTGCCGATGGTTATGATGACAGTGATTCTGGGAATCATCATGTTGTTTATCTGGGCTCGTATGCAGGGCGGCGGAGGCGGCAACGGCAAAATGATGAATTTTGGCAAAAGCCGTGCACAAGTGATTGATAAGGCCAATAATCCGATTCGCTTTGCCAATGTGGCAGGCTTAGAGGAGGAGAAAGAGGAAATGAAGGAAGTCGTTGATTTTCTTCGCAGTCCTCAGCGGTTTGTCGAGCTCGGTGCGAGAATCCCCAAAGGCGTATTATTGGTAGGGCCGCCGGGAACCGGTAAGACCTATCTGGCTAAAGCGGTAGCCGGAGAAGCAGGCGTGCCTTTCTTTAGCATTTCCGGTTCGGATTTTGTAGAGATGTTTGTCGGTGTGGGAGCTTCCCGTGTGCGGGATCTGTTTGAACAGGCAAAGAAGAGTGCTCCCAGCATTGTGTTTATTGATGAGATTGATGCCGTGGGACGGCAAAGAGGAGCCGGGCTTGGCGGCGGCCACGACGAAAGAGAACAAACCTTGAACCAGCTTTTGGTGGAGATGGATGGGTTTGGCGTCAATTATGGCGTGATTGTGATTGCCGCTACTAACCGGGTCGATATTCTGGATCCGGCACTTCTTAGACCGGGTCGTTTTGACCGGCAAGTTGTTGTAGGACGTCCGGATGTAAAGGGACGCGAAGAGGTACTGCGGGTACATTCCAAGACTAAACCTCTGGGCGAGGATGTTGATCTGAAGACAGTAGCGCAGACAACAGCTGGATTTACGCCGGCTGATTTGGAAAATCTGCTTAATGAGGCGGCCATTTTTGCCGCTCGCGGCAACCGGCATTTTATTACGATGGAGGATGTACAAAAAGCCTTTATTAAAGTCGGTGTTGGTACGGAAAAGAAGAGCAGAGTAATTTCGGCAAGAGAAAAGAATATTACAGCCATTCATGAGGCAGGTCATGCGATTTTGCATCACGTGCTGCCGGGCTTGGATCCTGTGCATAGCATTTCTATTATTCCCACGGGTATGGCAGGCGGCTATACAATGCCGCTGCCGGAGGAGGATACGCTTTATTGGACGAAGAGTCAGATGGAGCTTGAGATTGTTGCACTTCTGGGAGGCCGTGTGGCAGAGGAACTTGAAATCGGAGATGTAACGACGGGCGCTTCGAATGATATTCAAAGAGCTACCTCGATGGCGCGCGGTATGGTCATGAAATACGGTATGAGCGACAAGCTGGGGTTGGTGCAGCTGGGTGAAGAAAGCGAAGAGGTATTTTTAGGCCGTGATATCGGACATACGCGTAATTATGGCGAGGATGTAGCGGCGACCATTGATGGAGAAATCAGACGCATTATTGAAGAAGCACATCAAAAAGCGACAGCGCTGCTTACAGAATATCATGATGTACTTTTAAAGACCCGTGATTTGCTTTTGAGGCAGGAAAAAGTTACCGGAGAAGAATTTGCTTCTCTTTTTGATAACAGAGAGCCGCAGGGAGAAGGCGTGCTGTAACATGCTGTAATCAAATAAGATGCTGCCGAAAATAGGCGGCATCTTATTTTAGCATAGGAGGAAAGAAATGGTGCAGGAAGAAAAAGTAATTCTGGCATATGCAAGTCAGTATAAAGAAAAGTACTATTTTAACGATACATTAGGTAAGCTCCCGGAGGCCGTGAGAAATGAGGTTCTCATGTGTCTGGTATTTATCACGGAAGAAGCGGGAGGCGTTGCAGAACTTGGATTTTATTCCGATGGCGAGGTATATATTGACAGCTATTGTGAGGAAGATGACTTAGGGTATGATGCCATATCGGCAGGGCTTCTGGTAAGGGAAGTGGAGCGAGAACATGCGGAGCTGATGGAAAAATTAGAGCTTTGGTATCAAGTTATACAAGAGGCGGGCAGATAAATGTTATTGGTATTTGATATTGGAAACACACAAATTAAAATGGGTGTCTTTAAAGAGGAAAAGCTGGTTGCAAGCTGGCGGATGACGACAGGGGCAACCAAAACCTCGGATGAATACGGGATTGATATTCGTATGCTTTTAGAATGCGAAGGCCTGCATGCACATGACTTTGAGCAGGTTGTCATCTCCTCTGTAGTGCCGCATGTCATGCATTCTTTTTGTAATGCGATTCGCAGATATATACAGAAGGAACCGCTTGTGATCGGACCTGGCATTAAGACGGGCGTCTGTATTAAAACAGAAAATCCTAAGGAAGTAGGAGCAGATTTGATCGCCGATGTGGCAGCGGCCTGTGAAATTTATGGATTTCCTTGTCTGATTGTAGATTTCGGGACAGCTACCAAGTATGAGGTAATCAATGAAAAAGGGGAATTTGTTGCAGCTGTTTTTTCACCGGGGATTGGCATCGCAGCAGATGCGCTGTGTTCGAGGGCGGCGCAGCTTCCCATGATCGAAATCAAGAAGCCGGCTAGTATTTTAAATGCCAATACAGTGGAATGTATGCAGGCAGGTTTGGTATATGGCTACATTGGGCAGGTAGAGTATATCGTAGAGCAAATAAAAAAAGAAATGGGACTTCCGGATTTGAAGGTAATAGCAACCGGAGGATTCAGCAAAATTTTTGCACAGGAACTTTCCTGTATCGATCAATATGATGCGGCGCTTACGTTAAAAGGCCTGCAGATTATCGCAAAGCGAAATATAAAAAGAGCAAGCAGGAAAAGCAGAAAATGAAGATTGGATCTTTAGAAGTAAACAGTAATGTCTTGGCAGCACCTATGGCTGGGGTGTCAGATTCCAGTTTTCGCCGGCTGTGCCGTGAACAGGGAGCAGGAGCTGTTTATACTGAAATGGTGAGCGCAAAAGCATTGCATTATCAAAATGAAAATACCGCGGCTCTTTTATATAAAGAGGCAGAGGAGGAACCGGTAATTTTGCAGCTGTTTGGCTCAGAGCCGCAGCTGATGGCAGAAGAAGCTGGCAAGATACAAGCACGATTTGCCGCTATTGATCTGAATATGGGATGCCCGGCTCCTAAAATTGTCAAAAACCATGAAGGCTCCGCTCTTTTGAAACAACCGAATTTGGTATATGAAATTGTCAGGCAGGTAAGTCAGGCTGTCCGGATTCCGGTGACAGTCAAGATTCGAAAGGGCTGTGAACGAACAGAAGACGTTGCCGTACAGATTGCTCAGATCTGTGAGGAGGCAGGAGCCGCCGCGATCACGGTGCATGGACGGACAGCGGCAGAAATGTACAGCGGACAGGCAGATTGGGATGTGATTCGCAGAGTAAAGGAGGCCGTGCAGATCCCGGTTATTGGAAATGGAGATGTCGTGGATGCTTATACAGCCAAACAGATGCTTCAAGAGACCGGGTGCGATGGGATTATGGTTGGAAGAGCCAGCAGAGGAAATCCCTGGATCTTTTCAGAAATATGTGAATATTTACAGACGGGTAAAATATCACCCAGGCCGAAGCAGGAAGAGATTTTAAAGATGGCGCTGCGGCATGCGGCTATGATCATAGAAGAGAAAGGGGAATTTGTTGGAATCCGGCAAATGAGATCACATATTTTATGGTATTTAAAGGGGATGCCAAGCAGTACGGAGAAGAAAAGAAAATTGCAGCAAATTTCAAGCTTAAAGGAATTGCAGGAGCTGCTCACTCCTTGACAAGAATACACCCGGAGGGTATAATAGGCGGATGTCAGGAAAGCTCTGATAAGAAAGGGAAGGTTTTAAATATGGAGACAAAAAAAGTAATTTTAACCCATGCGGGTATGGAAAAAATGGAGCAGGAGCTGCTCGAATTAAAAACAGTCAAACGTCATGAGGTGGCGCAAAAGATTAAAGAGGCAAGAGCGCAGGGAGATTTGTCTGAAAATGCTGAATATGATGCGGCTAAGGATGAACAGGGAAAAATCGAAGGACGTATCGCTGAGCTTGAAAAGACACTGCGCAATGCACAGGTCATTGATGAAGAGGATACGGATTTAAATAAAGTATCACTGGGGTGTCGTGTGGTATTATATGATCAGGAATTTGACGAGAATATTACCTATACGATCGTAGGATCGACAGAGGCAGATCCCATGGAAGGTCTTATTTCAAATGAGTCGCCTGTAGGTGCTGCCGTACTGGGAGCAGCCGTAGGAGATGAAGTAGAAGTGACAACGCCTGGTGGCATAACAATTTTTAAGGTGCTGGAAATCAGCCGATAAATCATTAAAAGGAGATCCATATGGCAAATGAGAATCAGGGAGGGCAGGATCTGAATCAAATCCTGCGCCTGCGCAGAGAAAAGCTGGCGGAAATGCAAGAATCGGGAAAGGATCCATATACCGTAACTAAATTTGATGTAACAGCGCATAGTACAGATATTACAGCGCATTTTGATGAGCTTGAGGGGCAAATCGTTTCAGTGGCAGGGCGTTTAATGACCAAGCGAGTCATGGGAAAAGCATCCTTCTGTCATATTCAGGATAAGCTTGGACAGATTCAGGCCTATGTAACCAGGGATCATTTGGGAGAAGAGGCCTATAAAGAATTTAAAAGATACCATGATGCAGGAGATATTATTGGTGTTACAGGAGAGGTGTTTCGGACGCAGAAAGGAGAGGTTTCGGTCAAGGCACATAAAGTAGAGCTTCTTTCTAAGAGTCTTCAGACATTGCCGGAGAAGTATCATGGCCTAACCGATATGGAGACTCGGTATCGCCAGCGCTATTTGGATTTGGTGATGAATCCGGAAGTTAAGGAGACTTTCCGAAAGAGATCGGCGATCATCAGCAGTATTCGCCGGTATTTGGATGCGCAGGGCTTTATGGAGGTCGAAACGCCGATGCTGGTCAGCAATGCCGGCGGTGCGGCAGCCCGTCCTTTTGTTACACACTATAATGCGTTGAACGAGGATATTAAGCTTAGAATTTCATTGGAGCTTTATTTAAAACGTCTGATTGTAGGCGGTCTGGAGAGAGTGTATGAGATCGGGCGTGTTTTCAGAAATGAAGGCATTGATACTCGGCACAATCCGGAGTTTACATTGATGGAGCTTTATCAGGCCTATACAGACTATCACGGGATGATGGATTTGTCGGAAAATCTGTTTCGGCATGTGGCACAGGAAGTGCTGGGTACTACGCTGATTACCTACAATGGCGTTGAAATTGATCTGGGTAAGCCCTTTGCTCGTATTACGATGCTGGATGCGGTAAAGCAGTATGCCGGTGTAGATTTCAATGAAATACCGGATACAGAGGCCGCCAAAGTGCTGGCTAAGCAGCATGGGATTGAATTTGAAGAGCGCCATAAAAAAGGTGATATCCTTAATCTCTTTTTTGAAAAATATGTGGAAGAGCATTTAGTGCAGCCTACTTTTGTTATGGACCATCCAATTGAAATTTCTCCGCTTACTAAGAAAAAGCCTGAGAATCCCGACTATGTTGAGCGTTTTGAACTATTCATGAATACCTGGGAGGTCGCCAATGCGTATTCTGAGTTAAATGATCCGATTGATCAAAGAGAACGCTTTGCTGCGCAGGAAGAGCTGTTTGCGCAGGGAGATGAAGAGGCTAATCATACGGATGAGGATTTCTTAAATGCTTTGGAGCTGGGAATGCCGCCTACAGGCGGAATCGGAATCGGAATTGATCGTATGATCATGCTGCTTGCGGATGCTCCGTCTATACGGGACGTACTCTTCTTCCCACAAATGAAGTCCTTAAATGCTGTAAATAAAGGAAATGATGTAGGTTCTAAGACTTCCGAAGCTTCTGCAAATGATGTAAAAGCTGAGCCTGAGAAGATAGATTTTTCCAAAGTAGAGATTGAGCCTCTGTTTGCGGATACGGTTGATTTTGAGACATTCTCCAAGTCGGATTTCCGTGCGGTAAAGGTTCTTTCCTGTGAAGCAGTTCCGAAGTCTAAGAAGCTTTTGAAATTCGTTTTAGATGACGGAACAGGCACGGATAGAGTGATTTTAAGTGGTATTCACGAGTATTACGAGCCGGAAGAACTGGTTGGAAAAACTTGCATTGCAATTACAAATCTGCCGCCGAGGGCGATGATGGGGATTGATTCCTGCGGTATGCTGATCTCCGCTGTCCATTCGGAAGAAGGCGAAGAAAGACTCCATCTTTTGATGGTAAATGACCATATTCCTGCGGGTGCAAAGCTCTATTAAGATGTACCGTTTTGCTTTTAAAAACGGGATGTATCTCATTTCGTAAAAATCGGCAAAATCTACATCTCTACATCAAATCTACATCAAACGATGCAGGATTTTGTGCAGAGGTGGAAAAATCGCATAATTTGGAGTATCCGCAGAAAAACAAGCACGAGCGCAGCGAAGTATTTGTTTTTACCAGATACGACAACGACAAAATCAGGGAGTGCGTAAGCACGGCAACTGCGTAGCAGTTGGATTTTGGAGTATAAATAAGATTTAGACCTTGAGAGGATAGAACTTCTCAAGGTCTTTTTTTGTTTTATACAAT
>CANOUM010000043.1 GCA_947570515.1 uncultured Clostridia bacterium | reverse complement strand
GGCGATGCCATATCAATTTTAGCACGCAGCACCTTCTCCCCTTCTTTGAACTCTCCATTTTTCATACGAGTAAAGAGATCCAGATTTTCTTCTACGCTGCGATCACGATATGGGCTGTTTTTCCCGGGCTCTGTCAAAGTTCCGCGATATTCACGCATCTCTTCCTGAGAAAGATCATCGACATAGGCAACCCCTTTTTTAATCAGCATAACGGCAAACTCATACAGCTGATCATAGTATTCCGAGGCATAAAACATTTTATCCCACTGAAATCCCATCCAGCGGATATCATCCATAATCCCCTCTACATATTCTGTTTCTTCTTTAGAGGGATTGGTATCATCAAAACGCAGATTGCATTTTCCTCCATACTTCTCTGCTGTACCAAAATCCACACAGATTGCTTTAATATGTCCAATATGCATGTATCCGTTTGGCTCAGGCGGAAAACGCGTATAGACCTCTGTGTTAATTCCCTTTTCCAGATCACTGTTAATTTCACGCTCAATAAAATTTTCCGCTTCCGGTAATTCTCTTCTTACTTCTTCGCTCATCCTGATCTCCATTTCGATTATTTATTAAATTCCAATAATTTTAAATCGTCATTATGCTGATATGCCCAATCTATATTCCATTCATTCGCAAACAGAAGCAAATAATTTCCTTTTAGATCTTGCACAATCTTGGTATCTGACGTCAGTGTCAGTGTTTGCGGATCCATTTCTTTATTCTCAATCCAGCGAATGTGCTCATAGGGCAGCATCTCCATCCGAACTTCAATATTGTATTCATGATTCAGACGGTATTTCAAAACATCAAACTGCAGTGTTCCCACTACCCCTACAATCACTTCTTCCATTCCTTTTCCCGGCTCCTGGAAAATTTGAATGGCGCCTTCCTGTGCTATTTGTGTTGTCCCTTTAATAAATTGTTTTCGTTTTAAAGTGTCCACCTGCCGCAGGCGGCAAAAATGTTCCGGTGCAAATGTGGGAATCCCTTGGTATTCCACAACCTGACCGGGGGCACATAATGTATCTCCGATTGCGAAGATCCCCGGATCAAAGACGCTGATAATATCTCCGGCCCAAGCCTTATCAACAATAGACCGATCCTGCGCCATTAGCTGCGTAGGCTGCGATATTTTGATCTTCTTTCCTTCCTGTACATGAAAAACTTCCATCCCTTTTTCAAAAATACCTGAACAGATTCTCATAAATGCAACGCGGTCACGATGTGCTTTATTCATATTAGCCTGAATCTTAAATACAAAACCTGAAAAATGAGAATCAAAGGGATCTACTGTGCCATCTTTGCTGGTTCGTGGTAGTGGCGAAGTCGTCATCTGCAAAAAGTCCCGCAAAAATGGTTCTACGCCAAAATTGGTTAAAGCCGAACCGAAAAATACCGGCGACAATTCACCGCGATTGACCATGTCCATATCGAGCTCATGACCGGCCCCATCCAATAATTCCAGCTCTTCGAGCAGTTTATCCAGCGCTTCTTCTCCGATATGCTCCTTTAAATTCGGATCGTCCAGATTCAGCTGAATCGCTTGCACTTCCTTATTGCCGCTCGCGGTTCCTTCTGTATTCATAAACTGGATAAGTTCGCTCCTCTGTCTATCATAAACACCTTGAAATGCTTTCCCCGATCCAATGGGCCAATTAACCGGACAGGTTTCAATCCCCAGCTCTCCTTCGATATCGGCCATCAAATCAAAGCTATCTTTCGCTTCGCGATCCATTTTATTGATAAAAGTAAAGATCGGAATACCGCGCATCCGGCAAACCTTAAAGAGCTTTCTTGTCTGCGCCTCAACGCCTTTGGATCCATCAATAACCATTACCGCCGAATCGGCCGCCATCAACGTTCGATACGTATCCTCAGAGAAATCCTGATGCCCCGGCGTATCCAAAATATTGATACAATATCCGTCATATCTGAACTGCATGACAGAAGAAGTCACCGAAATACCACGCTGTTTTTCAATCTCCATCCAGTCAGACACCGCGTGGCGCATATTTTTTTTGCCTTTTACCATTCCTGCCTCTGCGATAGCCCCTCCGTACAGCAGCAGTTTTTCCGTCAGCGTCGTTTTTCCGGCATCCGGATGGGAAATAATTGCAAAGGTTCGCCTTTTTTCAATCTCTTCCCTGTCTTTTTTAGAAACCAATTCTGCCATTGATTCAGTCTTCCTCCACTATCAAACATTAAAACGGAATAATACAACATCTCCGTCTTTTACTTCATATTCTTTTCCTTCAGACCGCACCAATCCTTTTTCCTTTGCTGCCGTATAGGATCCACAGGCAATCAAATCTTCATAGGACACGACCTCGGCACGAATAAACCCACGCTCAAAATCAGAATGAATCTTGCCGGCTGCCTGCGGAGCAAGCTTTCCCTTCTCAATCGTCCACGCGCGGCTCTCGGTCGGCCCTGCTGTTAGATAACTAATCAACCCCAGCAAACGGTAACTGGCAATAATCAGGCGGTCCAAACCAGAGCTGCTAATTCCCAGCTCCTCTAAAAAGAGCTGTTTTTCTTCCTCGTCCAGTGAAGAGATTTCTTCTTCAATTTTAGCGCATACAACAAATACCTCTTCGCCCTGCTCTTTCGCGTGCTTGCGCACCTTCTCTACATTGCCATTGGAAGCGCCGTCCTCTGCAAGATCATCTTCCATCACATTAGCGGCATAGATCACCGGCTTAGCGCTAAGAAGCTGAAAACTATCTAAAAGGATTTTTTCTTCCTCATCCAATTCCATATTCTTAGCTCGGATTCCCTGCTCTAATGCCTGCTGCGCCTTTTCGATCAAAGCCAGCTCTGCCAGCAAACTTTTATCGCCCTTGGCTTGCTTAGCCACTTTGGCCTTACGCCGCTCCAGCATTTCAAGATCTGAGAAAATAAGCTCTAAATTGATCGTTTCAATATCCCGCAGCGGATCCACCGACCCGTCCACATGAATAATATCATCATCTTCAAAACAGCGTACAACATGCACAATCGCATCGACTTCACGAATATGGGACAAAAACTGATTTCCAAGCCCTTCTCCCTTACTGGCTCCCCGTACTAAACCAGCAATATCTACAAATTCAATAATCGCTGGTGTTGTTTTCTCTGAATCGTACATTTTTGTTAATACATTTAATCTTTCATCCGGTACTGCTGCCATGCCAACATTGGGGTCAATCGTACAAAACGGATAATTGGCGGCCGCGGCCGCTCCTGCTTTCGTTAAACAATTAAATAAAGTACTTTTTCCAACATTGGGAAGTCCTACGATTCCTAGTTTCATATATGTTTTATCCCTTTCCATAGAGTACGCCGCACATCCATGCCTGCAAGCGGGCTTCAAATGAATGTTTACAAAAAATCTATTGGCATATTTAGTTATTTGATGTATACTTGTAACATTGTATCATAAAAAATGGAAATTTCAAGTTCTTCCTGTTTAAGCAGGCTTTAAGTTTACTTACTTTCAGATTAAACTTTTTTTAAGTTCTTGTTATTTCTTGAATGGAGGATTATTATGCCCGATATTTGGTTTCCTTATTTAGGAATCGAAATTTCTCATCTAAGCAAAACTGCTTTCTGATTATTTGGTCTTGATATTGCCTGGTATGGAATTATCATTATGCTTGGCGTTATCGCCGGACTTCTTCTGGCCAGGCGGTTAGCAAAAAAATCAGATCAAAACCCTGATTTATATTTGGATTTTCTGATTTATGCACTCATCTTCGCTTTGATTGGCGCCAGATTTTATTATGTTATTTTTTCCTGGGATCAATACAAAAACGATCTCTGGAGTATTTTTAACCTTAGAAACGGCGGACTCGCCATATACGGCGGGTTTATCGGCGCCGTTCTGACGGCTGTCATCTTTTGCAAAATTAAGAAGTATTCTCTTTTGCAGCTTTGTGATACTGCTATGCCCGGTTTAATTTTAGGTCAGGCAATCGGCCGCTGGGGAAACTTTTTTAATCAGGAGGCTTTCGGAGGTTATACCGATACCTTTTTCGCTATGCGGCTCAATATCGAAACAGCCGCCTACACGACCACTGAGCTGACACAAAAAGCAATTAAAGCCGGCGGCGTCCGTTATATCCAGGTCCATCCCACTTTTTTATATGAATCCCTTTGGTGTCTGCTTATTTTAGCTATTATGCTTCTGGTTTGGAAGCATCGCAAATTCAAAGGACAAGTTGCATTTACTTATTTAATCGGGTATGGTCTGGGGCGCGCCTTCATCGAAACGCTGCGTACAGATCAGCTCCTGCTCTGGAACACCTCCGTACCGGTATCGGTAGTTGTTTCTGTTTTCCTTGTTATTTTAGGCATTATATTGATGATAGTCTATGCCCTTCGGTATCGAGTTGAAAAGCAAAAATTACAGTTATCAGATAAAAAGTTTGCTCCTGAAATTGAAGCGGAGGATTCCCTGCTGGACGAACTTTCATCCGCTCCTTCAGAGTCAACAGAAGATTCTAAAGAAGACGATGATTTATGGGATTAATCAAAAGCTCAGAACCTATGATTGAGGTTCTGAGCTTTTTTTATCAGTTTTTCTGATCATCAAATTTTAGCACACTCATGAAAGCGGCTTGCGGCACTTCTACATTGCCCACCTGTCTCATTCTCTTTTTGCCCTCTTTCTGTTTTTCCAGAAGTTTTTTCTTGCGGCTGATATCGCCTCCATAGCATTTTGCTAATACATCCTTACGCATCGCTTTAACCGTTTCGCGTGCTATCACTTTTCCGCCTATGGCGGCCTGAATCGGAATTTCAAATAAATGCCTCGGAATCTCATCCTTCAGTTTTTCCGCAATTCGTCTTCCTCTTTCATACGCTTTGCTCTCGTGAACGATAAAGGATAACGCATCGACCATTTCTCGGTTAATCAGCATATCCAAACGAACTAGTTCTGAGCGTTCATATCCTAATAGCTCATAATCGAAGGATGCGTATCCCCTGCTTCTGGACTTTAATGCATCAAAAAAGTCATAGATAATCTCGTTAAGCGGCAAATGATAGGTGAGCATGGCCCTTGTGTCTTCAATATATTCCATGCCCTGATATACACCACGCCGATCCTGACACAAATCCATGATCGTACCGATATATTCTGTCGGCACCATGATCTCTGCCTTTACAATAGGCTCCTCCATGTAGTTAATTTCTGCAGGATCGGGCATATTCGAAGGATTGGAAAGAAGAATCAGCTCTCCGTCCGTTTTATGAACTTTATAGACAACGCCCGGCGCTGTTGTGACCAAATCAAGGTTAAATTCTCTTTCTAATCGCTCTTGGATAATCTCCATATGAAGAAGGCCCAAAAAACCACACCGAAATCCAAATCCAAGTGCTATGGATGTCTCCGGCTCGAAAAAGAGTGACGCATCATTAAGCTGCAGCTTATCCAGTGCATCCCGAAGATCCGGATATTTTGCACCATCGGCGGGATAGAGGCCGCAGTATACCATAGGCTGTACTTGTTTGTATCCCGGCAGTGCTTCTTTTGCCGGGTTTTCAACGCTTGTAATTGTATCGCCTACTCTGGTATGGCTTACTTCTTTAATGCTGGCCGTAAAATATCCTACCTCTCCCACTGATAGCTCTTGTGCCGGAATAAGAGTGCCGGCTCCCATGTAACCCACTTCAACAATCTCATATTCCTTTTGCGTCGCCATCATGCGAACCTTCATACCTGATTTCATGTACCCTTCTTTGACCCGGCAAAAAACAATAACACCTCGATAAGAATCATACAAAGAATCAAAAATCAGCGCTTGCAGCGGGGCTTCATGGTCTCCCTGAGGCGGCGGGATGACTTCGACAATTTTTTCTAAAACTTCCTCTATATTGAGTCCTGCTTTCGCGGAAATGAGCGGTGCATTCTCCGCTTCTAATCCGATCACATCTTCAATTTCCTGTTTCACCCGTTCCGGCTCTGCCGCCGGCAGATCAATCTTATTGATCACAGGTAAAATCTCTAAATCATGCTCCAGAGCCAGGTATACATTGGCCAGCGTCTGTGCTTCTACCCCCTGCGCCGCATCCACAACTAAAACAGCGCCCTCGCAGGCAGCTAAACTTCGTGACACCTCATAGTTAAAATCGACATGTCCCGGTGTATCAATCAGATTAAAAATATATTCTTCTCCATTGTTTGCTCTATATACAAGACGTACTGCCTGCGCCTTAATTGTAATCCCTCTTTCACGTTCCAGATCCATATTATCCAAGACCTGATCCTGCATTTCACGCTCTGTCAGCAAGCCTGTTTTCTGTATGATTCGATCTGCCAATGTTGACTTACCATGATCAATATGAGCAATGATACTGAAATTCCGTATCTTTTGTTGGTTGGTCAAAGTCATACCCTCCTGTAGTCTGTAATCATTTTTATTGGATGATAGCGTCCGCTATGTATCTTCATTTACAATGACGATATCATAAGTTCGCTTACAGCTGAACTTATGCTGCAAGCTTCATTCGCAAAATCAAACTTATATGTACGCAATTCCTTTTTTGCGTACATATCAAATTAAGAAATAAGAACTTTTTTGTACGCAATTTTCCACTTTGCATACATATAACAAGCCATATATGGAAAAGAGCTGTATGCAATAATCCGATTTGCATACACGCTATCTTTAAAATCAATATATGACCTGTACGCAATCAAACGACTGCATACATATCATCGCCTAAATCGACCAAAGACCTGTATGCAAAAAATTCCTCCGGGATTCTTGCAGTCGTCCTGTATCTCCAATAGAAATATCGAAGTTTGATGCCCCGCATCAAACTCGTAGCGCAGCACAAGTACTTGATTAGCCGAAATACATCTGGCTGCGCTTAGTATACCATAATTCTCCTTTATGTGCTACCCAGAGTTTTATATTCTTCCACATAAAGGAATCCCTTCTCTCATCCCACATAGCTAAGAGAAGGGATTCATAACCAATACCAGCACTTTTTTCAACAAACTCAGCCTTGATCAGATAAAACCGTAACCAATGTACGGGCAAATGGAATCATAGCCGCCTTTGCTTCTTCTAATGTATTCGTTTGCGCACCTACTTCCAGCAGCATAGATCTGGGCAGCATATAAGTGCTGTACCGCCAGCTGGAAAGATATAGCTGACGCATAAATCCGGGATATAGGGTATCTGCTGCCATCTTTAGCTGAAAGCCCAGTGAAAGAACCGAATGCAGGTTTTCATTTGGCAGATACTCAATCGGCTGCAGATCTCCATTTTCATCAAAGCTTCGGCTCACCCCCGTCACCAGCATCACCTTGGCCACCTCGCGGCCATCCACATTGCTAACAAGCCTCGTATTTTCCCCTACGCCATCACGATGCATGTCAATAGCAATCTGGATCGACGGATGTTCTGCCAGTATTTGAGGAATTTCCTCTCCCATCCGGGTATAAGCTCCATTGACTCCTCCTTCATCATAAATTCCCTTATGATGAAGGACCTGAATCCCATAATTTTCCTCGAGTATTTGTTCCAGATAATCCCCTACATCCAAAATTCCATACTATTCTTTTCCAATATTACCCTCATGTCCATGCGTATGGAAAATTAAAACCGTAGGTTCATCTCCCAAATCCTGCAAGTTCAAAGAAAGATCTTCCTGCATAAACGCCTGCCCATCAATAAACTCAGGGCTCGGCCGCATTGATTCCGAATCATAATTATACAAACTGACCGTCTTCGCATAATTTTGAATAAGTTCCTGATTATATAAATTCTTTAAACTAGAAATACTCGTATCAATCTGCGGTTTTTCTTGAATCGTTACATAATAATCTGCTGGTATGCCTGTAAATCGATTCTCTGTTGATATTGCCGCCGCATCCTGTACCACTTCATCAAGCTCACTTGGTCGAATCACCGGATCCTCTTCCTCTAGCCCATCTTTTCCTGTTCCAATCAGGCCCGCTTCCTCCCATGGCAGGATAGCCTCCACCCAATCCTCCAGCATCTCCTCCGATAATCCTTCCTTCGTGATCAGACTTCTCGCCTGTTCAAAAGGATATGCCCTGTCCAACATCGATATAAAAAAACCGCTCATGGAACCATCCTGCGTCATTGGCAAAGCAGCCAAAAACATGGTCATACACAGGCCCAAAATGACCTTTCGCATTACTTCACCGCCCTTCTGTACTCCTTACAGACTATGCACGGTTAATATAAATATGCCTTTAGTTCTTCTGGTGATAATCGGTGCAGAGCCCTGTTCAAACTACTGGCAATCATCAAGCTCAGCCGTTTCAATACTACATCCATATCCTTTGGCGTTACATAATATGCATCCATATCTTCTTTTTCCGCAAGATTTGAAGCATCTACCACTGTCGGTACGCCTACAGCAAGCACCGGTACTCCCAGCGTTTTTTCCGATAACTCGCGCCTCCGGTTTCCCATACCTGCTCCCGGCTGAATTCCCGTATCGCAAATCTGAATCGTATTCACCAGACGCTCTATAGATCCAGCCGCTAAAGCATCAATTGCAATCACGACATCCGGCTGGATTGCCTGCACTAAGGCTTCGATAATTTCTCCTGTCTCTATCCCCGTCTGCCCCATCACGCCCGGCGCCAGCGCCGAAACCACTCCCAAATTTCCCTTCCATTCTTTTGGCATCTGCTCACGGATATGTCTCGTCGCCAGCACCTGATCCACAACCTGCGGCCCCAGCGCATCGGCCGTCACTCTTCGGTTTCCCAGTCCCACCACCAGGATAGAGTTGGCTTTAGAAAAGGCATTCAAAAAATCCTTCCAGATCTTGGTCAAACCCTCAATAATTCGTTCATGTATTTCTAATTGATTCTCTCGTAAATACGGACACTCCAGCGTAATATATTTTCCCATGGGGCGTCCCAGCCGCTTGGCTCCCTCTGGCGTCGTAATTTTCACAGTGGATACTACAACCTTATCTTCTCCGTTTTCCTGTGTCCATTCTGCCCCCGTTATTTCTTCTGCTACGTTTAAACATGCTTCCAGCGCTATATCTGTCCTCATCCTCTTGACCTCTTTTCCTTCATATATATCGTTTAGTCTTGACCAAATACCAAAAAATATACAAAAAAACACCCTTCAAGCCTTTCGCTCAAAAGGTGCTCTTTAGCAGTTTTCACCGCTTCGTTTCTATTTTTACATAAAACTTAGGCGATTTTATTAACCATCTTGGTTAAACGCGAAACTTTACGCGCTGCGTTATTTTTATGGTATACACCCTTGCTCTTCGCCTTATCAATCGCGGAAATTGCCTGAGTAAGCGCTGCCTTAGCTGCTGCAGCATCTTTTGCCTCACATGCAACTGTTACTTTTTTCATAGCAGTTTTTACGCTGGATTTGATCATTTTGTTGCGAAGAGTTTTAGTCCGGATAACCAGAATACGCTTTTTGGCAGATTTAATGTTAGCCATTGTTTGATGAAACCTCCTGAGATTCTTATTGCACGCATACACCTGATGTATGCATTGTAAAAATAGAATGGACAAACTAAGACACAATTACTATTATAACCGCTTTTAGGGCTTTCGTCAATCTATTTTAGGACTTTATAAATTTTTCTTTTATTTCAAAGACGGTTTTGCATATTGCAATATGATGAGCGTAACCGCTTCTTCTGCACTCATTTCTCCAGTCTTAGTCGCTACATCCATATCCAGCAAACAACTTAATAGTTCTTTTAAGCGCGCCTGTCCAAACCTTTTAGCCTGCATCTGATAATTTCCTGCCGCAAACCCCGGTACTCCAAGCTCCTTAGCAACGCTCGCAGCATCCATACTCTGCATCAAGGAAGCTCGATACAGCAACCGAAACTGCCGAATGATCATATATAAAATTCGCTGTATTGGCTCATTATCTTCAACCAATTGACAATAAATCTGATATGCGGCAGCTGGTTTCTGATTTCCCAAATAATCGGTTAATTTAAAAATACTGTTTTCAATCGTTGGGGTAACCATTGCATCGATATCCTGCCGCTCAATGCTCCCTTTTTCCTTAACATAACTCAGCAGTTTCTCCAGCTCTGCATTGATATGCGTCATATCATTTCCTGTACAGCTTAAAAGATATGAAGCTGTACGCTGATCTATCTGCGTTTTCTTTTGCTTTGCCTCTCGCTCAATCCAAAGAAGCAATTCCCGCTCTGCAAGACGTTTAAACTCAATTACATGACCGTATTTTTGTACAGCCTTAAACAGCTTAGACCGCTTATCGACTTTTGTCTCAATCCAAATCAATACCGTAGTTTCTGGAAGCTGCGCCATTTTATCCGCCAGCTCTGCCAACCGCCCTCCTTTATCAAATGCGCCGCTTTCTTTTACAATGACAAGTCGTTTTTCTGCCATAAATGGAAGCGTTTCCATACTTTCTTCTACCTGCATCGGATCCTGCGGCGATTGTAAAACATCCAAATTCATCATTTCATCCTCTGGCTGCAGCAAAGCTCGTTTTATCCTCTTTTCATATAGATCCACCAAGTACCGCTCTTCTCCGTAAAACAAATATAAATTGTCAATTTCCTTTTTCTGAATCTGTTCCTTTAATCGCTTCAATCTATGCCTCCATTTTTAAATGTAGAATAACAAAGGACTCCTTTTTCACTCTCAGCCCAAACCGCTCCGGCCTCCTCGGTGACCACCCACTCAATCCCTTCGTTCTTTAACCGTTCAAGTACCTCTTCATGCGGATGACCGTAAATCTGCTCACGACCGCAGCTGATTACAGCCAATTGGGGATGCGTTTTATTTAAGAACTCTGCCGACGAAGAGCTTCTGGAACCATGATGTGCTATCTTAAGGATTTGCACTCTTTCCCATTTATCTATCTGATCCGCTTCTGTATCCACGT
>CANOUM010000042.1 GCA_947570515.1 uncultured Clostridia bacterium | reverse complement strand
TCTTCAAGCGTCCATCCCTCATAGTTAATGCCGATCTCCAGGCGTGCAGATACCAACAGGTTAATTTCCCCATTGATTCTCTCGAGCACGGCAAAGCCCGGATCCTCAAAATCATAATACTCATAGCTCATCATTTCCACATAGGTTGCCCAGCCTTCCTGATAACCGCTGAAGGATAGCAGTGCGCGGATGGGTTCCGGCTCCTGAGACAGAAAGTACACAAACTGATACATATGGCCGGGGATTCCTTCATGTGCAAAGGTAGCCCACAGAGAGCCCATGCTCTCGGTCCCGCCGTTGATATAGATGGAATTATTGTGATAATCATCCATGGCAGGCGTCATATAAAATGCCGGGCTGACGCTGGCCTCCAGTGATTTGTGCACCGGACTTACCTTAAATTCAATTGGGGGAATCTCGGGGAAACGGTCTGAGAACACCTCCTGAAAATGCTGAATGGCCTCCTTGGGATCCAGCTCCCCATAGATCTCTTCTGTTTCCAGATATGCATAATATACATCCTGATTCTCCATGAAAAATGAATACAGCTCCGTGAGCCGCTCTTCCATGGCCTGCTCCAGCAGCGCAATCACTTCTTCCGGCGTCTTGCCGGTGCCCACATTGCTTTTCAGAAGGTATTCATAGTATTCCTTGCCGCCCTCCAAATGGCTGAGACCCAGCTCGTTTTTGCCGGTGTCCTTCAGCTCCTCGAAAACCTGAATAACATTTTCATAAGTCGGAATCACATGAGTCAGTACGGCATCCCGATTGGTCTTTTGATAGGTCTCAACCTGCTCCTTAGAAAGGCCGGGGACCTGAGCCACCCTGTCATTAAAGGTTTCGATCAGCAGATTTTCCTCCGGCTCCGCAATAAAATCAGAGCACTGACGAATGACCTCCTCCGCACAGCTCTTTGCCATGAAAAGCCCTTTTTCGGATTTTACCCGTTCAAAATCCAGATAACTCTGGAAATAAGCCGGCATCTGCTCAATCAGCTGCAGATAATCCTCCACATCCTGCTGATCATAAAGCTTATACTCCGAAAGCGTAATCGGCAGATTGGCCTGCACGCCGCTGGTATACGCAAACGGCTCGTACAGATACGGATGATCATAAAAAGCCAGCTCTGTCTGCATCAGCTCATGAATCACATCATAATTTAACTTCTGCTCCTCCGTCAGCTGACGATAGCGAAAGCCCTCCAGCTCCTTCAGGCTTTCCTCCAATTCCTTCTTGGCTTCTTTGAGCCCCTCCTCCGAAAAATCAACCTCGCCATACGTCACCTCAGGCGGTATGATATCCTGCTTTTCAGGATCCGCCAATGTGTAATGCAGCGTAATCGTATCGCTTGTTACCTCTTCGGCAAACATCTCCTGCAAAAAAGCATCAAACGCCTGCTGTTCCTTTTCCGGCGAACAGCCGCTCAGCAATGCCGCTGAAAGAAGCAGGCTAAGCCCAAGCAGCACCGCCGTAAACTTTTGCTTTATTTTCATAGTTACCCTCCCTGTCAAATGTATCAATACCCGTTTATGATAGCATGATACTTTTCTAAAATCAACTAGCGCTTGATCCGGGACTCAACAAGCACTTGATCGCTTTTTCGCTTCATTTATGCTATGCTATCAGCAGATTCGGATCTATCACAGCTTATTTTTATTAAAGGAAAGGATTTGATTTCTATGTTTAACATGCAGCATACTGCCAAACTCATTTCGTCTGCGCGCAAAGCGCAAAATATGACGCAGCTTGAACTGGCCGACCAGCTCGGCGTCAGCTTTCAGGCTATCAGCAACTGGGAACGAGGTGTTTCTATGCCGGATATTGCCAAGCTCCCTGATGTTTCCCGCCTGCTCGGCCTTCCGATTGATGAGCTCCTCGGTGAATCCTCCTCTCTCGTAGAGGGTTTACTCTCTGAAGAAGGCGATGCCTATCTGGAAAATGCCGAAATTTCTCCGCAGGAGCTGAGCACTGCCGCTCCTGTTCTGAAACCGGATCAGTTTAAAACAGCCTTTGAGCATACCGATCCTCCGATCGAATTTTCAGGCGATATATCTGAGCTTTCGCCTCTGCTTCCCTTTATTGATGAAGAAGGCATTGATCAATTGGCTGAAAAGGCTTATGAGAAAAATGGCATTTCTGTGCTTTCCTCTATTCTTCCCTTTATGAGTACAGCACGCATTGACGCCATTGCAAAGCAGGAATGCCAAAAAAACGGAATTGAAACGCTCACTTCCCTTTTTCCATTTATCAGCTCAAAATGCCTCGATATGCTTGCTGAGCAAGAATATGAAAAGACAGGAATCGAGCACATTGCATCCGTTGCTCCCTTCCTGTCTCAGGGTACTCTGGATTCCATTGCCAAAAAGGTAATATTATCGCAGGGACTCTCCGCCATTACTTCTATCGCTCCGTTTATCAGTAACGATTTGATTCAACAGATTCTTGGCGAACGCTGATTCTCTGCCCAACCGAAGAATGCGGCAGGGCTTTTACTTTCATTAGAAAAAGCCCTGCCCTACGTTAAAATTTTCAATTTTAGACTTGACAGTGTTCGAAAGCTATTATATAATGTTTGTCGTTGAAATAAATTGCATATATGCGCGAATGGCTCAGTGGTAGAGCATCGCCTTGCCAAGGCGAGGGTCGCGAGTTCGAATCTCGTTTCGCGCTCTAACAGAAAACTCCGAAATCTTATTAAGCAGAGGATCTCGGAGCTTTTGATTTTTCTCGGTGCCGTCATTCCCCCATCATTTGCAATATTTAGAAATTATGAAGAGATAAACTACTTTCCTCTTCATTTTCTAAATCTTATATTTATACCGATCTTTAAATTCTAAAATTTTGATAAACTCGATACCAGCATCTAAAAAGTTCCAAACCAACACTTTACCTCTGCTTGCTAAAATTCAAATTCCTGTTATAATCTAAACTACAATTTTATAAGGGCTATTGGCAGCTTCTATTAATCTCTCTGTACATAAGCCCGTTAGGAGGATACTCATTATGTCTAAAATTCTAAAAATAGCCGCTATCGTTCTTTGTGTTTTCGGCTTCATTGGTTCCATTGCAACAGCAAATGTTCTGGGTGAATTTTCTTTTACCCTCTTTCTGAGCAATTTCATCTCAGTAGCGCTGTCCGGCGCCGTCCTCTTTGCTGTTGGCCAGCTTTTGGATAATCAGGAAAGAATCCTGGCTAATCAGGAACGCTTTTTGAAAAAACAGGCAGTACCCAAAGACAAACCAGACGCAGAACCGCAAAATGAAAATAAAAGCGTTCTTGTTTCCAATGCATCCAAGACTCATCCCACGGCCAAACCGGGATATTGGATCTGTAAATCCTGCCATGCAGAAAATCCTGTTTCTCGTAAAACCTGTCTGGAATGCGGAGCCCCCAAATAAACACGCCAATCAAAACCCGAAAATGCTGTCTTAGCCAGTCGCTAAGACAGCATTTTATATTTTAAATCGTTTTTATCCGTTTTCAAGTTCAACACCTTGAGCATATAATTAAAAGAATAAAAAATCTAAAAATTTTTCATCACTTCTATTGTTTTCTCTCTTCCCTAATTTTATAATATAATCATTAGATAAAGAAAGATAAAATCCTATGTGAGTATTCGTCAGATATTCACATAGGATTTTAAGCTCATAACGATAAACTATCCAAACTTAGCAACAAATGTAAAGATAAAACTTTTTCATGCACTTATAATCATAAACGAAAGGAGGAATTGTATGGACTGGCTTAATGGAATGAATACCGTCATTCAGTATATCGAGGAAAACTTGACACATCCCATTCACTACGATTCATTGTCAAGCATTGTTGGCTGTTCTATGTATGAATTTTCCCGTATATTCTCATTCATGGCAGGAATGTCTGTTTCCGAATACATTCGCCGCAGGCGATTATCACAGGCTGTTTTTGATATTCAGAATAGCAGCGAAAAAATCATAGATATTGCCTTAAAATACTGCTATGAATCTCCCACTACCTTTACGAGAGCGTTCAAAGAACTACATGGAACGACCCCTTTATCTGCTCGAAAGACTGGCATTTCCTTAAAAACATTTCCGCCAATTACCTTCGTACTTACAATTAAAGGAGTGAATGAAATGAATTTCAGAATTGAAAAGAAAGACAGTTTCAAAATCATGGGCTTATCAGGATATGATCATACAGAATGCGAGCCGAATGATAGTTTAACACCTCTTTGGCGCGAGTTCATGGATAATTACAATCCACGTTTGCGAAATGGTGACGGAGCACTCAGTTATTATTCCGCCCCTTTTTGGCAAGTCGGCGCCTACTTTCCATCAAAGGAGGGGCAGACAAAAGCAATCATCGGAGCAGAATATAAAGGGACTAAACTCGATGACATGACCATAGAAACCATTCCTGCTGCAACATGGGCTGTATTTACCATCGTTTCTCCGAGTGGCATTGATTATGTACCGGATGCATTTGCCCGCATTTTGACCGAATGGTTCCCCGCAAGTCAGTATGAACGGGATGAATCTGTTCCCAGCCTTGAAGTTTATCCTGACGGCGATGCAAGCTCAAACGAATATCAATGGGAGATCTGGATGCCTGTCAAGAACAAGTAATGCATTGTCAGACAAATACCATTTTATCCTTTACGTCTTAGCAAAGCAATCCACTACTTTCATGCAAAGGAGCCGCTTATGATCCTATCTGCCTCACGCCGCACCGACATTCCCAGCTACCATGGAAAATGGCTGATCAACAGGCTGCATGCCGGCTATGCGCTCACACGCAATCCCATGAATCTCCGTCAGATTCAGCGCGTTCCCCTCTCCCCGCAGTCTGTAGACTGCATCGTATTCTGGACTAAAAATGTGACTCCTTTCCTTCCTTATTTGGAAGAAATTGACTCCATGGGATATGCCTATTATTTTCAGCACACACTCACCCCTTATGGCACGGATCTGGAACCCGGCCTCCCTCCCAAAGAGAAGCTGCTGGAACAGGTTGCTGCCCTCGGCAGCCGCATCGGACCTGACCGGCTCGTCTGGCGCTATGACCCCATCATTCTCACGCCGCGCTATACTATCGAGTTTCACCTGCACGCATTCGAAAACTATTGTCAGCTTCTGAGCTCCTATACCGATGAAGTCGTGATCAGCTTTTTGGATCTGTACAAACGTCTCCAGAAAAGCGGCCTGCGTGAGGCTGCCCCGGAAGAAATTCGGCTTCTGGCTCCCGGCTTTAGTCAGATCGCCGCTTCTCATCATCTGCGCATCCGCGCCTGCAGCGAAGAGGCTGATCTATCCCCCTATGGAATCGAGCGCGGCAGCTGTATCGATCTGCAGCGCATCGGCCGTATCACACACACTGCGCCGCGGGCGCAAAAAGACGCCGGCCAGCGCCCTCACTGCGGCTGCAGTAAGAGCGTCGACATCGGCGCCTATAATACTTGTTTAAATGGATGCCGCTACTGCTATGCGAATTACAGCGCAGCTTCTATTCGCCGCAATCTATCGCAGTGCGACCCCCATAGTCCATTTTTGCTGGGACAGCTACAAAGCGGTGAGAGCGTATAAAAAAGGATGGTTTTATTCCATCCTTTTATATTTTACCACGGCCAAAGTCACACAGAAAAAGGCCACGGCATACGCCATCTGCAGCAGCATTCCCTGCCAAACCGGCTGCAGTGAAGAGGCTGTATAATGCCCCAGCTCGTTAATTTGCTCAAACGTATACACATACCAGTAGGTAGGCATGAGCCGGCCTATATTCTGCAGCGATTCGCTGAGCAGCTCCATGGGGACAAAAAGCCCTCCCAAAAAACTGAGTGAAAGTGCCATAAAGTTGCTGATCACACTTTGCACTGTCTGATTGCTGGTGAACTGACTGCATAATACAGAAAGCGCAATCGCAACCAGCATAAAGGTTATTTCGTTCAGATACACCAATCCTATTTTCTGCCATCCGGCCGCATTAAAATACGCTGCATTCATGCCATACCCAATCCCCATTAAAAGGAGACTGATGGCCAGGCTGACCAATACGCCGTATGCTCCTATTTCACATAGCATTCTGCGTTTGCTGATGGGAGCGCTGTCATGCCGCATGCGGATTTCACGACGGCCAAAAACCAGCTGTACTGAGCTGATAAACTGAAAGACCAGTACAATCAGCGCATAGCCGACCATACGAAAATATACCTGATATCCTTCGCTCATCTCCTGCTGATTGCCAAACTGCTGCTTTTCCACTTCAATCTTTTGATTCAGGCTCTCTAAGGCATTTGCTACAGCTTCTTCCGGCTCTGCCGTGATCTGCAGCTGCAGCCTCACGTGCATAAAATAATTCTCCAGCAGCTGATCCATCAGATACGTTTGCATCGCACCGGGACGGCTGACGATCTCCAGCTTTTTTTGCTGAAAGTCATCGCTGAAGCCCTGCGGTATGATGATGATATAATCGACTTCTGCATAAAATAAGGCATCCTGCAGTGTGAGCAAATCATCCTCCATTTCGATCTCTTCTGCCTGTGTGCTTAGGTATGTTCGCAGGCCCTGTACCACAGCCGAATCCTGATCTCGGTTGATGATGGTATACGGTACGGCTTCTCCCTGAAATATTTTTTCCATCGTATTCCCCTGCATCTTGCTGCTGAACACGCTGATAGAAATGAAGATTCCGCAGAAGGCAAGCAAAATTCCCAGACACCGCCGGGCAATCAACAAACAGGTTTTAAACACTTTCATATTGATACCTCCGCAGGCGAACGGCCGATAATGCAAAGAAAACTACAGAAAATAAAAGTAAAATACTGACATTGAGCAGGAAAGGCTGTATGGTATCGAAATAGTACAGGCTGTGCATGGCATCTACGAGCCGCATAGCCGGATTGAGCCATGCAAAGACCGGAATGTATTCCTGAATCCAGTAGTTGACGCCTCCCACCATCATGCCGGAGCAAAAGCACAGAAACAGTGATACCATGGTGGAGGCTCCCATTTTGATCTGCAGATTCATTTTAGGGAACGAACCTACAAAGACGCCCAGACTGACTCCCGTCAGACTTCCGGCGGCACACCCGGCCATTGCCAGCAGAACCCGTCCGCCAAAATTGATTTTAAGGACAAGCACCATATAGGCAAGCGCGATCCAGACGACCAGAATATGCAGCAAGGATCCGCTCAAAATCTCTGCCAATACAACCTTTGTATATGACTCAGGCGCAATACAGCGGCGGATTCCTAACGCGGATTGATTGGCCTGCAGATTATACACCCCAACAATGCCCTGATACATGCCAAATAAACAAACCATCGCCAGAAGACTGTAAAAATATCCCACTATATCCGACGGCGGATTATGCGTCAAGCTTACCTTTTCCAGCATGGTTTCCATCTCTTGCTGCTGCAGCTCCATGACAGCCGCTGCCTGCTGCAGCGTAAGGCCGCTCATGCTGTGCTGCATCTGCTTGTACTGGGTAAGCACCTGCCGTAGGATCGTCTGATTCATCCCCTCTTCTTTGACGGTGAGATGCGGCTCGTGATTCTCCACGAAAATATACCCCTCTATCTCACCTTCCTCCAGCTTGCCGGCCGCTTCCTCTGCAGACTCACAGCTTTGCAGCGTCAGCAGCGGCTCCTCTCCTTGGGAGAGCTCCTCCAGCACCTGCTCTAAGCTACTATCAGAATACTCTGCACTTTGCACAATGGCTACCGGAACTGCCTCCAGCTGATCGACTTCATCCAGCGAGCTAAAGGCAAAATAAAATAAAGTAGACATCAACAGCGGAAAAAGCAGCGTCCATGTCAGTACTTCCCGATTGCGCAGCGATATTTTCATACTTTGCTGCATCATTTTACCAAATGTCATGGCTTCTTCCTCTCCTTAATCTCTCAGCTGTTTGCCGGTCATTTCCAAAAATACGTCATTCAGCGTTGGCGGTTCTGAAAAAATCCGCCCGGGCACAAGTCCGGCCTGCCGCAGCAAATCCAGCACGCTCACCAGCACATGGGCACTGCTGCTTTCCATCCGCAGCTCTCCCTCCTGATATTCGGCTGATTTCATCTCCGGCAGCTGACGAATCTGCTCTAGCAGCGGTGCCGGCAGCGCGTACACCTCCATTTTGATCTTTTCACCGGCGCGAATCATGCCCTTCAGCTCTTCCTTCGTGCCGGTCGCAATCTCACGTCCCTTATCCATAATCATAATACGAGAGCAAAGCTGCTCGGCTTCTTCCATATAATGCGTCGTATAAACGACTGTCGCTCCGTCATGGCAAAGCCTCTGGATCCCTTCCAATATATTATTGCGGCTCTGCGGGTCGACTGCTACCGTCGGCTCATCCATGAAAATCAGGCTGGGCTTATGTGCAATCCCACATGCAATATTCAGCCGCCGCAGCAGACCTCCGCTCAGCTTCTTGGGACGCATCTTATAAAAATCCTGGATACCTACAAATTCCATAGCCTCCTGCGCAAGCTGTTTGCAGCGCTGACGATCCTTCACATAGAGACTGCAAAAATATTCTATGTTTTCCTGCACGTTCAGCTCTTCAAACACCGCTACATTCTGCATCACCACACCGATCCTGCGCTTGATTTCATAGCTTGTCGGCGTCATTGGCTCGCCAAACAAACGCACCTCTCCCTGTTCATATCTAAGCAGACCTAACATGCAGTGAATGGCCGTTGATTTACCGCTGCCATTGGGCCCCAGAAGGCCAAAAATCTCGCCGTCCCGCACCGATAAATTAAAGTGGTCCAGCGCCAGCAAATCGCCATAGCGCTTCACCAAATTTTTCACCTCAATCATATTCTTTCCTCCCATAAACTCAGCAAGAAATCCCTTCAGGATTCTTGCGGTCGTTCTGTATATCTTTAGTATACCATGACAATATTGTAAGTTTGCCAAGGGCAAACTTGGAAGGCGGCATAAGTTCGCCTCCAGCGAACTTACCAAGAATCCCGAAGGGATTCTTGCGATCGTCCTTCATATTCACATTAGAACTGACTCACCGCCTTTAATACATCTGGCTGCACTTGCGTACATATAATAAGCGATATCTTGAAAAGAGATGTATGCAATAGGCCGATTTGCATACACATGATCTTTAAAATCAATACATCACTTGCATGCAATCAAGCGACTGCATACACATGATCGCTTAAATCATACAAAGACCTGTACGCAACACAAATTTGCTTACAGCATAAGTTCGCCTCCAGCGAACTTGGCAAGAAATCCCTTCGGGATTCTTGCGGTCATTCTGTATCTCCAATAGAAATATCGGAGTTTGATGCAAAGCATCAAACTCGTAAGGCGGTTCAGGGATTTGAATAGCCAGAACTGCCTTACCGCCTTTATTAGACCATGACGATCTCGTAAGTTTGCCGAAGGCAAACTTGGAGCGCAGCACAAATGCTTGACTAGCCAAGATACATCTAGCTGCGCTTATTGTACCACAGCCCGCACCGCGGGAAAAGTGAACGCCATCACCTTACAGTATGACATTTGTCATATTTACAGCGCTTCCTTCCTTTGCTTTTGCTTGACGAGCCCTCTGGGCTGTTCTATAATATTAAATCATTAGAAAGGAAGGCTGTTTATGAAATATTTAATCTTTCCCGTTATGCTCTGGCTGCTGTGTACCGTTGTCTCTCTGCCAGCTTTAATCAGTGCCTCTTATCTATTCGCCCTCCTTTTATCTCTTTCTTTTACCGCGCTCTGCCTATACGGCAGTCAAACGATTGACACAAAAAAACTTTGTTTTCTCTGTCTTATTTATCAGGCTGCTTGCATACTCTGGCCGGATTTTCGTTATTTTTTGCCTATGAGCGTTTATCTGCTGCTTCATTTAACATATATTAAACCGCAAAAAATTTTCTATTTCACTTGGATTTTGCCCGCGGCCTTCATGTTTTCTACATCTCATGCCCTGATACTGCTTGTCCTCCTTTGTTTGCTGGCGCTTCTGCTTGCCTACTCCGCCTGCCGGCTCGAAGACCAGTCCCGCCGTTTTCATCTGTTCCAGGATGACAGCAGACAGCAAGCGCGCCTGTTAGAGCAAAAGAACCAGCTGCTCTCTGAAACGCAGGCCTATCAGGTGCAGCTCGCCACACTTGGCGAGCGCAATCGAATTGCGAGAGAAATTCATGATCATGTCGGCCATCTGTTAACCCGTTCTTTGCTGCAGATTCGTGCGCTCGAGGTCACCGCTCCTCAGATGAAGGAAGCCTTGGAAGCGGTCAGCACTACGCTCTCTTCTGCAATGGACAACATTCGCTCCAGCGTACATGATTTACATGATCAGTCCCTTTCCCTTTCGCTTTCTATTCAGTCGCTGATCGATGCCTTTACTTTTTGTCCCGTTACCCTTCGTTATGAAGCCTCTGTACAAAAGCCGGCGCTGCATCACTGCTTCTTATCCATCATCAAAGAAGCACTATCCAATATTGCGCGCCACAGCAACGCTTCTCACGCCTACATCTCTGTGATCGAGCACCCTTCGCTGTATCAGCTTATCATCGAGGATAACGGCACTGCGTCCTCTGCCCTTTCTTCAGACGGGATGGGGCTCTGCGGGATTCAAGAGCGCGTAGAGGCGCTGCATGGCATTGTCCATATCACAACAACGCGGGGATTTCGTTTATTTATATCCATCCCCAAAAAGGATATCTAATATTTTATTAATTCAGGGAGGTTTTCATGAAGCTTGTTATCGTTGACGATGATCCTTTCGTATGCCTTTCGCTGCAAACCATCCTATCCGCTCAGGAGGATATCACCATAGCAGCCACCGGCGCCGATGGAAATGAGGCGATTCACTTGTATCACACCCAAAAACCTGATATACTGCTGATGGATATTCAGATGCAGTCGCTTATCGGCCTAGCCGCTGCTGAAACCATTCTGCAGCAAGATACGGCAGCGCGGATGTTGTTTCTAACG
>CANOUM010000041.1 GCA_947570515.1 uncultured Clostridia bacterium | reverse complement strand
TTCTTCTCATCCATCGCATTTCACATTAACAATATCGTTATTATACTTCATGCCGCTATACAAAATCAAGATTTCTGTCGAAGTGAAAGTACTGAAAGGATTGATAAGTTCGCTTGCAGCGAACTTATGATACAACAAAAATGATTGGACATTCAGCAAAATAATAGTATAATAAACAACGCAAAAACTCATGATATGCTAAGAGAGGTAATGATACTGTGAATAAAAAAATACGGATAATGCGATGGAGCATGATGCTGATTGGGAATCTGCTGATCGGCATCTGCGTTGGTTTATATCGCGTAAGCGAATTAGGCGTAGACGCCTTTACTTGTATGAATCTGGGTATCAGTCAGTTTCTGCATATGTCCTTTGGCACTTGGCAGCTGATTATGAATACTGTGATTCTGATCGTTATATTTTTTAAGGCCCGGCACTGCATCGGCGCCGGTACGATTGTCAATATGGTCGGCGTCGGATATATGGCCGATTTTATCTATTGGCTTGCTCATACTGTGCTGCAGCTTTCTGTGACTCCATTTCTGCAGATCACTGCCTTTTTACTTGGCAGCCTTTTTTTAGGACTAGGGGTAGCCCTCTATATGACAGCCGATATGGGAACCTCTCCTTATGACAGCGTTCCCATCATGATTCAAAATGCAGGCAGCGGCCGTATGTCCTTTCGCCTCGCACGCATGATCAGCGATATTACCGTTGTTATAATCGGTGTGCTGTTCTGTCTGCTTGCCGGAGGAAATCTATGGACAATTCTCGGCATCGGCACAATCTGCAGCGCCCTTTTAAGCGGATCTTTAATTCAGTTTTTCAGTAAGCATGTCGCCCTACCTCTTCTTGACAAATATAAATCCTGATCAAACACAAAAAAGAACATCTGTAAAATCAATCTTTTACAGATGTTCTTTTTTTATTGAATATGACCTTGCAAAATCCAATTGGCTATATCCTGTATAACCTCATCCGGCACTCTTCCCGGCATGTCAAATTCCTTATAATGCCCGGCAAAACAGCCCTGCGACGGCGTGAAATAGAAATTGAGCCCTTCATAGCTTTTAAGCGTCGCCCAATCCTCTCCTGCCAGCTCCTGCTGCCATGCAGCAAAGTCAACATCTTTTGTAATCTGAAAACTGGCGTCGCCCTGCAGAATCAAGACAGGCTTTTTGGCCTCCTTCATCGCCTGAAGATAATCAAAGCTAAAGAAATCTTTCCAGAAATATGCCGGCTGCAGATAAACAAACTGCTCCAGCTGTTCTGCCTCATCCATATCGTTATATTCTGCTTCTTCCAGAAATTCCCGTTCCGACTTTATCTTGCTGACCAAATAATAGATCTTTTCATCATCCTGGTCTACCAAACCATAATTGATATATTGATCATAGATGACATCGTACCATGGTCTGGGAGAACTGGACAGCAGCACCATGCCGGCATAATCTCCGCCTTCGGCGTCCGCTCGGGGCGCTACAATGGCTCCCTGGCTATGCCCGATATAATAAATCTGATCAGGATTCACATAAGGCTTGCTACGCAAAAGCTCTGCAGCCGCCACGGCATCATCCGTGTATTCCCATGCTACCGTAAAATCTTCTGCCGGTGCATCCACCATCTGCCGTTCTTCCGCATACGTCGTAACTTTTTTATCATAACGGACGGAGGCAATGCCTTGCTGAGCCAACCCCCAGGCTAAATCCCGGTATAAATACGTGTTTCCTGCTTTAAGATCCACGGTATTGGGACCGTCGCCTCCCACGAGCACAACAGCCGGCAGCGCATCGCCGGCCTCTGCTCCTTTAGGATAAGTCAGCTTTGCCGCAACCGGATACTTCGTATTCTCCCCTAACGTGATATTTTCTTCCATGACCTGATCCGGCATTTTAGCGCCCTCATACGCCGCTTCTCCTGTCTCATACAGATACAGCATGACCAGCTCAAAATCACTGGTATACATAGCGGATATGCACATCTCTCCTTTTTCCATGGATGCAGAAAAAACAAAGACCATTTCATTGCCGAATTGATAGCTTTCAGAAAGAGAAAACCCTTCAATCTGTCCGTAGATCGGCTTATATTGCTGCCAGCTTTCCCAAAAGGCCTCAAATGTTTCCGCATCCTCCTGTCCATAATGGTAGCCCAGCTGATTGATCTCATCCAGCGAATCATTTTGCATCGCTTCCATGATTTTAGACATAAAGAGACTTGCTTGTGCATCGTCAACATCACGCGCTTCATCCAGCGGCTTACCATAAATGGTTCCTGTAACGCATCCGGTACAGCTAAGTGCCAGAACACTAATCATCAGATATACCAGTGCTTTTTTTAATGGTTTTTTCATACTAACCTCCCATAGCTGAGCGCACTCAGAGGCCTTTATCGATTGATCCAAGCCAGATATGCATTCATGAAGCCATCCAAATCTCCATCCATGACGGCTTGAATATTACCGTTTTCCTCCCCGGTCCGTAAATCTTTAACTAACCGGTAGGGCTGAAATACATAGGAACGAATCTGACTGCCAAAAGCATTATCCTTTACTTCTCCGCGGATATCGGAAAGCTTTTCACTCTGCTTCTCCTTTTCCAGCTCATATAGTTTAGCTTTAAGCATCATCATCGCCTTATCTTTATTTTGAAACTGTGAGCGTTCATTTTGACACTGTACAACAATTCCGGTAGGCAAATGCGTGATACGGATTGCGCTGCTCGTCTTATTAACATGCTGACCGCCGGCGCCGCTTGAACGATAGGTATCGATTCTCAGATCATCCATATTGATATCCACCTGAATCGTATCATCCAGTTCAGGCATGATTTCACAGGACGCAAACGACGTATGCCGGCGTCCCGCCGCATCAAACGGCGAAATGCGCACCAAACGGTGTACGCCCTTCTCTGACTTTAAATACCCATAGGCATTTTCGCCTGATATCTGAATGGTCACGCCTTTTACACCGGCTTCATCTCCATCCAGATAATCCAGCACCTCTACCTTAAAGCCATGACGCTCTGCCCAGCGTGTATACATCCGGTACAGCATACCGGTCCAGTCACATGCCTCTGTGCCGCCGGCACCGGCATGCAGCGTCAAAATTGCACTTTTATGATCGAATTCACCGGAAAGCAGCGTAGAGATACGCAGCTTTTCATACAGGCGCGCGAAAGTATCGATCTGTTCCCGGATCTCCGGAATCAGTGAATCATCCTCTTCTTCCTCGCCCATCTCCAGCATGACCTCAGCGTCCTCATAGGCTCCTATCATCTCATCAAATTCATCTAACGTTCGTTTATAAGAACCGGCCTCCTGCACAATTTTCTGACTCTGTTCCGGATCATCCCAAAAACCCGGCTCAGACTGCTTTCTCTCCAGTTCTTCCACTTTGAGTCTTAGACGGTCTAAGTTAAAGGGACTCACCCAGTTCTGCTAAGGCTCCCTTGTACTTGTCAAGTTCAAATTTGAACTCATCAAATTCAAGCATTTCTGTCACCCTCTCTGTTTTGAATTTTAACCGCCTTAGGCATTTCTGCCGCAGCAGTTTTTATATTTTTTGCCACTGCCACAAGGACAGGGGTCATTACGACCTACTTTCTTTTCCATCCGGCGTACCGGTTTCTTAACCTGACTGTTATCCTGACCCCGATTGGTTGAAATATTCTTTCCGATCTCCTTGCGTTCAACCTCCTGATTTTCCACAATTTTTACTGCAAACAGGCTGCGGATCGTTGTTTTTAGAATATTCTCATTCAGCTCTTCAAACATATCATAACCGATCAAACGATATTCATCCAGCGGATTTTTCTGTGCAAATGCCTGCAGGCCGATTCCCTGCCGCATCTGATCCATAATATCCAAATGGTCTGTCCAAAGCATATCAACGCTATGCAGCAGAATTTTACGTTCCACCTCCCGCATGCGCTCCGGTTCGATTTCCTGCTCCTTCAGCTCATACAGCTTATGGGCATTATGCTGCAGGCCCTGTGTTAGCTTTTCAGGGGTGATCTCGGCATACTCTTCCTGCTTGATCGCAATCCGTCCCATAGGAATCACCGTTGACAGTTCTCTGGTCAGCTGATCCAGATCCCATTCCTCTGCATATTTGCTTCCGGCCGTTACTTCCTTTACCTTATCCTCAATCAGGCCATCCATCATCTGCAGCAGATCTTCCCGCAGGTTGATTCCGTCCAGCACGCGGCGGCGCTCTGCATATATGGTTTCGCGCTGTTCATTCATGACCTGATCATAATCCAGCAGACGTTTTCGGATCCCAAAGTTATTCTCCTCAACCCGCTTCTGCGCTTTCTCAATCGCGCCGCTGAACATCTTATCTTCGATCGGCTGATCCTCCGGAATCCGGAAGGTTTCTAAAACCTTCTGCATTCTGTCGCCGCCAAAGATTCTCATCAAGTCATCTTCCATAGAAACATAGAAACGGGAAACACCCGGATCTCCCTGACGTCCGGAACGTCCGCGCAGCTGATTATCAATTCTTCTGGACTCATGCCGCTCCGTTCCGATGATCTTTAACCCGCCAAGCTCGGCAACCCCTTCTGCCAGCTTGATATCGGTACCACGACCGGCCATATTGGTTGCGATCGTAACAGCCCCTAACTGACCGGCGTCTGCCACAATCTCTGCTTCACGCTCATGGAACTTCGCATTCAGCACATTATGCGGAACCCCTTCCTTTTTCAGCATCTTGCTTAAAAGCTCTGATGTATCAATCGTAATGGTTCCCACCAGCACCGGCTGTCCTTTTTCATGACATGCCTTAATGTCCTGCACAACCGCATTAAATTTTTCTTTCTTGGTGCGGTACACCATATCCGGCAGATCCTTTCGCTGTACAGGTCTATTGGTCGGCACCTCCACAACATCCATAGAGTAGATCTGCTGAAATTCAATCTCCTCCGTCTTAGCCGTACCGGTCATACCGGATTTTTTATGATATTTGTTAAAGAAATTCTGGAAGGTAATTGTAGCCAGCGTTTTACTCTCTCGCTTTACCTCTACTTTTTCCTTTGCTTCAATTGCCTGATGCAGTCCGTCAGAATAACGGCGTCCCGGCATCATACGGCCCGTAAATTCATCTACGATGATAATCTGATTATCCTTAACGACGTAATCCTTATCCCTCGCCATCAGATAGTGAGCCTTCAGGGCTGTATTGATATGGTGAGCAATCTCTGCATTTTCAGGGTCGCCCAGATTCTCCAGATGGAAAAACTGCTCTGCTTTCTTTACGCCCTGTTCGGTAAGACTACATGCCTTGTCCTTTTCATCAACAATAAAATCGCCCTCTTCAATCACTTCCTCATTCATCAGCTGCGCCATCTTACTCTGATCGCCGATCACGCGGCCTTTCTGAAGGCGGGATGCCAGCATATCAGCCTGCTGATATAGCGATGTAGATTTACCGCTCTGTCCGGAAATAATCAGCGGTGTACGCGCCTCATCGATCAAAACGGAGTCCACCTCATCGATGATTACATAATGCAGATCTCTCTGCACCATCTGCTCTTTGTATACCACCATATTATCACGCAGATAGTCAAAGCCATATTCATTGTTAGTTCCATAGGTAATATCACATGCATACGCTTCTCTGCGCTGCGCATTATCCATGCCATTTAGAATACAGCCCACACTCAGTCCCAAAAAGCGATGAATCTGTCCCATCCACTCTGTATCGCGGGCTGCCAGATAGTCGTTGACGGTCACAATATGAACGCCCTTTCCTTCCAGCGCATTCAAATATGCCGGCAGCGTAGACATCAGCGTTTTACCTTCGCCGGTTTTCATTTCGGCAATCCGCCCCTGATGCAAAATGATACCACCGATAATCTGCACAGGGAAATGCCTCTGCCCTATCGTGCGCCACGCGGCCTCCCTCACGGCAGCATAAGCTTCCGGCAGCAGATCATCCAGTGTCTCTCCCTGCGCCAGCCGCTCCCTGAATTCTATAGTTTTATGCTTAAGCTGATCATCCGACAGCGACTCCATTTCGCTTTGCAGCGCCAGCACCCGATCGACCAGCGGCTGAATTCTTTTAATTTCTTTTGTACTAGGATTTCCAAAAATCTTTTCCAGTAATTTCATGCTTACCTCCGCCTATCTATGATGAAATATTGTACCATTTTGCTTTTTAGAATGCAACCAAAGAAAGATGAACAATTCATGAAGACGATCTTTACAAAAGCGGCTGTATATACTGCGCATACAGACTGCCAATCAGCTGCGCCCCTTTTGCCGTAGGATGCACGCCGTCCTCTGCAAACGACAGCGGATCCTCACCGATATAGGCTGCCGCCAGCAGCCCATCGGTCGGGAGATACACATCAGCAAATTCCCGCGCTAAGCGGCGGATCGTTTGAATCTTCGGATCCAAATCCTCTCGAAAGAACAGTTTGTCTTCTGCCGGAATCAAAAATGGCTCCAGCATCATGATTTTTGCTTTCGTATACTGCTTTATGCCTCTCAGCACGCTGCGGTAGCGCTCTTCAAACACAGCATCCGGAATCCAGCTCCTGTCCTCTGCATGATGCCAGGTATCGTTTACGCCAATTAGAATTGAAACGATATCCGGCTGTACATCAATAAAATCTGTCTGCAGGCGATCTGCCAAATCCTTTGTCTGATTGCCGGATATTCCTAAGTCAATAAACTCAAAGGCTTTGTCCGGATTGGCCTTTCGGATATATTCAGCTGCGTACAGGGGATAGCCCTTGCCCAGATCGTGCCGGTTCTCCCTGTCTCTGCCGGCATCGGTAATACTATCTCCCTGAAACAATATTTTCATCTTTTCTGCTCCTTTACCAGCCGCTTCTCTCCATAAAATGCCGTCCTGCCTCTGTAAAAGCACCCCTAAGCTCCTGCATATTCATATTATGCGTTGCGAAACGGCTTTCCCAGAGACCTATGCTGCCCCTCAGCTTATCGATTCCTCCTTGTACAAAAAGAGTATCATCCTCTGCGCTCACACGCCGCAGTCCTTTGATGTCCACCTCTTGATTCAGCAAAATTACATTATAAAAAGGAACCTGCTCCAGCGGCCATTCCAGATAATCAGCAAGCTCACCTTTCACAACAGCCATATTCTGTGCATTTTCGTCCACCATATTGGGGATTTTCTGTGCAGTCAGGTCCTTATCGCCATCCGAATACAGCGACCACTGTGCATCCCGCAGATCGCCCTGTATGCGCCCTGTATAATACCTTGTATGCACCACATAGACTGCCTTTTCCGTCAATATGACAAATTCAGGCCTTCCCTGCTGCTTACCATTTTCATAAATCCAATATGGATACAGTAATCCTCTGTATTCCCGCAGCATGGCTGCGTCTTCCTTTTGCCGATAGGTAACGGGATAATAATTCTTGCTCAGGGAGGTATACACCTTGCGGCACCATGTCTGCTGCATATCCATACGTCCCAGCTCGCAGCCGAAGGCATGATAAAACGGCGTCTTACGGTATTCGGCGATTTGCTCAATCCTCCGCGCCGCCTTTCTCACCCCGGCAGCCGCACCGATCCCCATCGCAAGCAGCGTCACGCCGCCCGAAGCCGCCAAAAAAATCATTTCCGTATTGCCCTGCAGCTTCTCTCTCAGCAGCAAATAAGAAAGCAAAACCACTGCCCAAATGATCAGCAGTCCGATCACGGCCCCGCCTAATCCCATCATGCGCCGGTATTTTCTGTTCACCCGGCGCGCTCGTTCTTCCTCCTGCAGCCAATGCTCGGCTTCCTCATTCTGATCCGGCTCCTGCAGCTTTGCAGTTTCCTCCTCGTCCTCCGGCTGCGCCGCCAAATCTGACTCCGGTCTCTCTTCTTCTGCTACGAATCCATGCTCCTTAGCTTGCTGCGTCCAATGGGCAGCTTTCTCCGCATCGGCTTCCACGCCGATGCCCATCTGATAGCACTGCCCCAGCCAGTACATAGCCTCTTCATCGCCGCCTTCAGCCGCCTTTCGATACCACATAGCGGCGGCCGCCATAGCCTTAGCCGGCCATGGGGCATACTGTCCGCTCATATATATAATTCCGAGGAGCTTACAGGCCTCCGGCATACCTTTTTCGGCAGCACTCTTTAAAAACTGCAGTCCCTCGTCATGCTTATCCTCTTCTTTTTGTTGATAACACTCCATGGCCTTATGATATAAAGCCTGAAGCTCTAGCTGTGTATTTTCCATATGCTTTCTCCGTATTGCAATCAGCCTTCTGATAATACGCTGTTATGATACCGTTTACTTTCTGATACATCCTCGCCGAACCAAGCCGGCGGTACAAAAGCTCGCATCTCCGCTTCTGTTGGAAACTCTACTTCAACCAAAACAAGTCCGTTCAGCTCCCCTTCAAACCGGTCCAGCTCTGCCGTATATCCCTGCTTCAAGGGAATACGATAGCGCACCTTTTTCAGGATGCGTCCTTCGGTTTTATGAGATAACGCTTCATATGCTTCCTGTGTTAGCGGCAGTTCAAATTCCTGCCGCACCGAAAGCCCCTCTCCCTTAACGGTGAGCATATAGGAGCTTCCCTGCTTTGTTTCTATTTTTCTCAGCCGAATCACAGGATTTCGGCTGATATAGCTCTGCGTCAGGCGGCTGTGCGGAAATTCCTCCAGCCGCTCAGGCAGTGTCTTTACCAAGTATTTCTTCTCAATTTCCATGTCTGCTCCTCCCGACTGTCGATTCTATTTTTTCTCATTCATCCATCTTATATTTCGTCTGAGGACCTCCGGTCCTCTCCAGGTAAAGGCTCTGTCCGGATATTTCTGCAAAAATTGCTTCTTTGAAAGCCCCTTCAGGTCTTCCTCTGTCAAAACATCAATTCGGTTTTCCGTAAACTCCGGAATAGGCGATAGCGGGAGCTTCTGATTATGCGGACATACCTGCTGACATACATCACAGCCAAAAATCAGTGAATCGCGGTAAAAAATCTCCATTTCCCACGGCTGCAATTCTCCTTTTTTCTGTGTGATACCGCTTCGGCAGCGCTCTGCCCGAAAACTTCCATCCAGCTGCAGGGCCTTTCCCGGGCAGCTGGAAATGCAGCGCCCGCAGTTCATGCATTCTGACGGCCCTTTCTGCAGCGGTTCATCCGCCTCAAAAGCTGCATTAAATGTCATATAGGCAATAAAAAAATAGCTGCCATACCGAGGGTGAATCAACATCTGATTTCGGCCTATAAATCCAAGCCCCGCCCGCAGCGCCAGATATCGGTCCGCAAGCGGCCCCGTATCGGCGTAAATTCCGCAGCGCAGCTCACTGCCCATATATGTTTGCAGCGTTTTGGCCACCGGCTCAAGATATCGTTTGGTCACCACATGATAATCCAGTCCCCTGCAGTATAATGACAGATTTCCTTCTTTTTCTCCCGTATAATAAGGAAAAAGGACAACCACAATGGAGCGGATATCCTCAGATGCTTCCTGCGGCTCCGGCTTTAGAAATGCATAGGAAAATAAGCTTTGATCCTCCAGCCCTTTCCTGACAATTTCCTTTCCCTGAGCCAGCTCCCGCTGCATCCACTCCACCGGGGTGTCCTCCTTTATTTCATGTATTGCAATATGTGCTTATTTGTCGGTTAAGCCCATCACACGATTGAGTACTTCATCAAAATTCGTGGTAGAAGTTGCATACGTATTAATCTCGTTTTGCAGATCATTGATCTTATTAGCATCTTCTTCGCTCAGATTGCCGGTTACAGCATAATCATAAGCCATACCGTACAGCTCCATGCTGGCGTCCAGCATTTTGTCCATTTCTTCAGCATACTGCTTCAGAAGTTTCTGATCCTCAGCATACTCAGCAGGTGCTGCTGCATTGGCGATCTTGTTGTACTTCTCTTTCAGATCCTTGCAGATTTTGTCCAGCTTCTCTACATTTTCCTCATAAGCCGCTTCGTCCTTGTTATTAACTGCTTCCAGTACTGCATTCACCGTATCCTGCACGTCCTGATTCATGTTCTGTACTTCTGTAATAACCGGTCTAAGCTCGTCTCTGTAAGCCTCTACCTCGTCCTTTTTGCAGCCGCTCAAAGAAAATACCATGAGCAAAGCCAAAGCAACACTGATCACTTTTTTGGTCATTTTTTTCTCCATTCTGCTGCTCTTGCAGCGTTAACATATTTTCCTGTAAATATATGAGGCAGGCTACAGGAAACCTGCTCTAACAGAAAAACTCCGTAAAGTCGTTCTCCTATTATACATGATTCATACGGCGCAAGTTTCTTTTAAATAATATACTTTGCTTCCGCCTGCGGACGCGCATCCAGCTCCGCCTTTACTTCTTCATATCCCGGACGGCCAAACATAGCATAGGTTGCATTTTTACCGCCTTCCACACCGGGCTGATCAAATGCATTGATCTGCAGCAGCTCTCCGGCAAAGGCCGTAGCAACTTCAAACATATACAGCAGCTGCCCGATTGTGAATTCATTCACCTCCGGAAGCGTGATCGTCATATTCATCTTTCCGGCCTTTAAAAGCGCATACTCCGTCGCCATCTGCTCCGTCAAAATAAGCTGATTCTGCGTAGCGCCGCCCAAAAATCCCAGAGACGGAATCTCCTGATAGATTTTAGGAATCGTGATCGTTTCGCGATACCGGTCTACTCCCAGGAAAACGATCATCTTGTCAAACGGCCCCTCCGCATACAGCTGCACCTGCGAATGCTGATCGGTCACACCCAATGCTTTCACCGGCGTTTGTCCTGCATTCACAATGCTGCCGTCATTTCCGAATTTCTTGCCAAGCGATTCGGCCCAAAGCTGAGCAAACCAGTCCGACATATATTTCAATGAATCCGCATATGGCATCATCACCTGAATATTTTTTCCCTGCTGCATCGCAATGTAGCTCAAAATAGCATACATAAAACCAATATTCGTATAGGTATTTTCATCCTGACACAGCTCATCCATATAAGCTGCGCCTGCCAAGAGTTCTCGGATATCAATACCGGCC
>CANOUM010000040.1 GCA_947570515.1 uncultured Clostridia bacterium | reverse complement strand
CAGATCAATGGCGTCCGCATACAGTGTGATTCTATCACTGCCATCCGGTTTGGAAACTACCACGCTCTTGACATGGAAACCTTCATCAGCAAACCAGGTAACGGTATGTGTCTGACCTGCTGCAGAAAGTGCTGCGCCGCTGCTGACAAAGCTGCCTGCGCCTCCATTTCCTTTCTGCTCCGTCGTAATCACATACTGAGGCTCCTGTTCAAATTCGACACTAATGTCTACATCTTTATGGTCATTATACTTAAAGGTATAAGCACTGGGTAGGTTTCCTTCTGCACGCGTATACGTCTGACCATCGATCGTCACACTCTTGATCTGATAGCCGGGCTTAGCGCTCCAAGTAACGATATATTCTGCATCCGGTCTTCTCAAGGTTGCTGATGGATCGATGCTGCCCATCGTTTCATCATTCACAGAAGTCGTTACCGAATACGGAAGTGTACCAGCTCCGCCGCCAGAAGTCGTATCCGTAGCAAATACTACCGTTATTTTCTGATCTGAGCTCATCTGATCATATACAAAGGTATACTTTCCAGCTGCAATCTCAGCTTGGCTCAGCGTCTTCACAACCTGCTGTGCTGCGTCTGTAATCACAACGCTTTGCACCGTAAAGGCACTGTCAGCCGACCATGTAACCGCATAGGTTTCTCCGCTGCGTGTCAGGGTTGTTCCGGTGCGTACGCTACTGTTAGCGCCGCCGCCCACCTTTTCCGTACTGATCACAAACTCAGGATATTTTTCATAGGTTACTGCAACAGCAACATCCTGATGAGCACTGTATTGGAAGGTATACGTATTTCCTTCATATACCACTCCGTCAACCGTTACGTTCTTGACATAATAGCCCTCATACGCACCCCAGCTAACGGTATATTCTGCCCCTTCTGCATATAGATCTGCTGAAGGACTGATCCATCCCATGCTTTCATCATTCACAGAGGTAACAACAGAATACACAGAAGGAGTCGCTTTTTCAAAGGTAACAGTCACCTTCTGACTAGCTGTCATTGTATCGTACTCAAACGTATAGCTGTTTTTCGCAGCTTCTTCCGCACTCAGTGTTTTTGCATTCGTACCATCAACATTGGCGATAACCACACTCTTAACACGATATCCGGCTCCAGCCGCCCATGTCACCATATGGCTCTGTCCGGCCCCGGTCAGTGTCTTACCACCTGTTACAGTACTACCCGCGCCTCCGTCCACACCTATAATACTGATCTCATAGGCAGGATCCTGTTCAAATACTACATACACATGCTGGTCTTTGCCACCGTCATAGGCAAAAGTATATTGACCGGCAGCCAGCTCCTCGCGGCTTAGTGCCTGCGCATCGCTGCCATCCGGATAATTAGAAACAATTACGCTTCTGACACGGAAGCCTTGATTGGCTCTCCAGGTAACATTACAGGTACTGCCTGCTGCTGTCAAACTCTTAACAGAAGGTGTTACGGTACCCATAGCTGTGTCATTCACCTGTGCATGCACGGTGTATGGCGTACTGCCTGTTGTATTTTTCTCAAAGGTAACGGTCACCTTTCGATCCGCATTTATATCTGCATAACGAAGAGTCAGCGAACCTTTTGCAACCGCTGCTGCATCCAGCGTCTGTGCATTCTGACCATCTGCATCCGCTACTACAACACTTTCGATCCGATAACCGGCCGAAACCGTCCAGCTAACCGTACACTGATCGCCATCCTGCTTCAACACGCCGCTGCCGGTAACCGTACAGCCTTCTCCCAGGTTGCCTGCCGCAGCCGAGCTTACCGTATACTGCGGATCCTGTTCAAATACAACATCCACAATCTTATCGGTATGATCATCATAGGCGAAGGTATACTCACCGGATGCAATCTGCTCCTCTGTCAGCAGCACCGGATTACTTCTATTCGGATAATCAGAAACAATAACGCTTACGACATGACAATATTTCTTGGCATCCCATTTTACAATCGTCTCTGCTCCATCTTCTTTTAAGGTAGCTGCCGAAGGCGTCACCGTTCCAAGCGCCGCATCATTTGTATAGGCATAAACGGAATATGGTGTAATCACAGATCCACCGCCGCCAGGCTGTCCGGGTTGAATTTTCTCACAGATTACCTCAACCGTCACAACCTCATCCGCTGCCTTATCTGCACCGGAAATAAGCAGGCTGTAGCCTCCCGGCAAAGTCGTATAGTTCGTTACAACCGTACCATTTACCTTAACGCTCTGCAGCTGATATCCCTCCAGCACAGTCCACAATACCAGATAGTCTTCACCCAGTTTTCGTGCTGCACTTTCAGAAATCGTACGTGTAAATACACCCGCTGTCTGCACAGTATAGAACTGATCCGGCTCTTCCGGCTCTTCCCCGGAAGATTCCTCTGCTACATAGGTCACGATCATCTCATAGGTATGACCGGCTGTAAGTCCCGTTGTATGATCAAACGTATACTCAGTCTGTCCGTCCGGAATCGTGATCTCTGTTCCATCTATCGTAACAGATGACAAAACAAAGCCTTCCGGCGCCGTCCATTTAACGGTTGTGTCCGTATCAATGGTGAAGGTACCGTTTCCTGCTGTAATGCCGGTGTTCTTACCGATTGCCTTAACTGTGTAATACTTCTGCGGCTCAAATTCCACCCGCAGTGTTACATCTTTGCCATCCTCATAATTAAAGACATAGCTTTCACCTGTATAAGGTGCGCCATCTACCGTAACAGACTTAACGCGGTAGCCGGAGCTGGCACTCCATGTTACCGTATAAGATTTCTCTGTATCGGTTTCATACAATGTCTTGGATGCAGACACAACACCACCGCTGTTGCGGCCCGTTGTAATCGTATAAGAACGAATCTTATCACAGATGACTTCTACCTGATAGGTTCCATTAGCGGCTGTATTGCTACTGTCAAAGGTATAGCTATATACGCCGTCTTCCAGCACAGGTGTCACTTCCGTGCCATTCACTGTTACGCTCTTAAAGCGATACCCTTCTGCTGCTTTCCAGCTAACAGTATACGCATCTCCCACATAGGGGTCTGCGCTTGCACTCAGATTCTCACAGCCTGTCCCTGTCGGCCGTACATGATAATACAGCTTCGGCGCACAGATTACATTAAACTCATACGTCTGTCCTGCTACTCCCTGATTAGCAGGGAACGTGTAGCTTCGGTCATTCTCAAGATCAATGCCGGAGACAGAAACGCCGTCGATTGTAACATCGCTCACGCGGAAGCCATCGGCGACTGTCCAGCGCAGGATCGCTCCCTTGCCCACATTCACTGTACCGCCACCGGTAACCGTACCGCCGTTTACGATATTGGAAACGATCTTATAGTTTTGCTCTGAATCCTTTTCCACCGTAACGGCAATCGTGATATCTTTCGTCACATGCTCAATGGTCCAGCTATTGCCATCCACATAGCTCTGCTCAACACCATCCACCTTCAGGCTGCTTACATGATAGCCCTTTGGCGGCGTCCAGCTAACTGTACAGCTCTCGCCATCATTAACAATCTTTTGACCATCCGATGCACCCAGATTGATCGTAGTCGTCACAATATGCTTGCCTGTCAGATCAATATCAGAAATAATACGCTCACATACCACTTTGAGGCTATGCGCTGCTGTAATATTGCGCAGTGTATAGCTGTTGCCATCGACTTCTGCGTTATAATCATCCACCAGCTCGCCATCAAGATATACTCCCACAACCCGATGGTTTGGCGCCATGCGCCAAGTAACGGTTACATCTGAACCATCCGGAACACTACCGGGTTTATCAATTGTACCGCCATTTTCCATTGAAGTCGTAATGGCATGCAGTGTCGGCGCCGGTGTATTGCCGCCTGATGTGTCAATTGGTTTTACCTCTACCACAACATCATGACTCGTCTGCAAATTGCTAAACGTATAGCTATAGAATATTTTATTGGCACCGGTATCGGTTTTCTGGAGCACATTGTCAATATAGACCGCAGAAACATAATAGCCGGTGTCCGCACTCCATGTTACTGTATGATTATCTCCCTTAGAAAGCTGCCCGATCGGTGTAGTAGGCGTAATCGTACCATGATCATCAATCGTTGTGGTTACATAAATCGTATCCGGCGGTAAATTCGGATCCGGTTTACACATAACGATGATCGAGCTATTCTGCGTCACATTCCGAAATACATACGTATTATTCTGAGGCGGCGTTGCAAGCGGTACTCGGTTGATGAGTACGCTGTCAACAATAAATCCATAGGGAACTTTCCATGTGATCGTGCTGCTGTCGCCATGCGCCACTGTCTGATTCGGTGTAATCTCCGTACCACGGCCTATCTTGGTCGAAATCGTATAGGGCCCCCGGTTGACAGTCCCTCCTCCAGAGATACTGCCGCTGCCGCGTACAGCTGTAACCTTAATTTCCTGATCGATATGGATATTGTTAAAGGTATAGCTATTATCACTATCCGTGATATCCATTGGCAAACCGTTGATAGTTACGGAAGAAAGCGTATAGCCAGGAGAAATCCTCCATTTTACCGTATAGTTCTCACCATACTGAGCCTTATAGGTACCCCCTCGTTCCGGCTCGTCAAACGCAACACCACCGACCGGCGTTGCCGTTATATTATAGGTAGTTTCTTCTTCAATTCCGCTGTCTCCTTCACCAAATCCAAAGACAACATAGATGCTATGATTTTCGCGAATATCTTCTAAATGCCATCCGCCATTCTTAATCAAATCATCACTCAGCACATTATCAATATAAACATGCTGTACATAGCTGCCCGGATTGGCTCTCCAGCGAATATCCACGGTATCTCCCGGCGCATAAGAACGCTCACCGCCGGCAGGATCATTGATATCCCAAATGACACCGTCGCCCTGTGAACTACGGCTAACAGAATAAGACTCTGTCCAAAGCGCCTTGATCGTAACATTCTCATAATTGGGCAAAATGGTATCCTTGGTCACAACGGTTTCCGTCATCTCACCATTCTCTACCAGACGCCACTCTAAGAAGGTATATACCTTGCCTTCCGTGTCTTTCCATGCGCTAGGTGTATTGGGCAATCTACGCGGCTTAGAGCTGTATCCATACCGTCCGCTCTCATTGACCACAGGATCCAGCGCGATTTTATCAGAACGTGATGCGCCCTGCGCATGATTTTGATAGTTATAATCAAACGTAGCCTGCGCATTGCCGAGCGGCTGCCAATGTGCATAGGCAATTAACTTGCCGCCTGGCTCAATCGTATCCAGCGTAGTCTCGTCAACGATAGTATCGGTATCAATAATATTTCCGGGATCTTCAGGATCAGCATTTTCAAACCAGCCTCTGAAACGGAAAAACTGGTTGTTCTGACCTGCGTTCAGCGATGCTGCATTCGGCACACCGCTGACATTGCCGCCATAAGCTACCTGTACCGTCTTGAAGATTCCATTTTCATCTCCGCCGGGCGCGCCGTTCAGATTATAGACTACATCATATTGATTGATATCATAATACACCTGAACCACAGCACCGTCATTTCTGACAACGCTGAGCTTAGATTTTCCTTCATTGACCGTATAGCCGGGCATCGGATCCGGTGTAAAGACAATATTGCCGGACGTAGCTGTATCAACCCGAACCTCGGTATCTCCCTGTTCGTAGTCGCCGCTTGCGTTCTGTGTATACGTCTCTACCAGATACATTGTCTGACTGGTCGGAATATAACGTGCGGTAAGCGTAGTCGGATTTTTCTCGACATAGAAATAGTTTTCGGCAGGATAAATGGTCGTCTTGCCGTCATTGTCCGTATAGCTCCATCCGACAAATTTCTGACCGCTGGGCGGCGTCAAGCCATCGCCCTTTGGTAAGACGATGGGTTCCTGCATATGCGCCGTCTGAGATGCAGGCGCAGTACCGCTGCCGGCTCCCCTGTTGAAATTAACCGTGGCGTCGGTGGCTTCTACAAATATTTCTTCCCCGTCTTCATTCTCTTCTACATAAAGCGGGAACCGTACAGAGTCTGTCATAAGACCTGCATCAGAAAGACCATATATAGTAATAGAATGATATTCACCGGCAACCCAGTCTCTGGGTTTTTCCACCGTACCGGTTATATTCACAAAATGTCCTTCCGTGCCGGTTCTGAAATAAGCTGTTTGCTGAGCCGCAGTATACCCTCTGAAGGTTGCTGCTGAAATGACTCCCTTTGCATTCACCTTACTTCCTAAGGATGCCTCGCTTTGCTGTGTGGGCAAGCCTTCATCCAGGATATAGTAAAGTCTGAGCGGGTATGCACTCTCGCCGGCAACCCATGCACTGATATCCAAGCTGCTACCGTTAAGCGTAACATTGGTGCTTCGGCCACTGCCGCTATCATAATGCGGAACAATGCGCGGAGGCTCGGACATCTTACCAATACCAAACTGACAGGTAAAGGTAACCGATTCGCCGGGTGCAAGCGGATGTCTTTGCGGTATCCAGCTGAAAGTCAGTCCTGAGTCGATACCGGTAACATAGGCTTCTCCATTGGCATTGATTTTCTTATTGGCATCTCCTGCTACCGTAGACTGCCAGTGCTGACGGCCATTGTACACGCCGATCCAGTAACCATCTGCCGATACGCTGATACCGGCTGTCGCCGTAGTCGTGTTGATATTAAACTGACAGCTGTCGCCGCTTGCCTCTTCCATTTTAATACCATTACTGGTAACGGTTAGAGGCGCTCTGTCATTATTATGAATCATAACGTCAGAGCCGTAAGAAAGACCTACATATCGCGTTCCTGTACTGTCGTTGCGGAAGGTCACGCTGTACTCAACAAAAGCACCGCCGCCGCGTTCACTGGTTTTGACCATGTATTTAACGCTTTCGCCGGCATCCTGCCAAGTATCCTGCGATCCGAAATTAGTTGTCTTCTGAGTACCGCCGTCTGTACTGGAACCTGCTTTATAATAACATTCCCAGGGCCTGTCAGAGTAAACCGTCTTCTGGCCGGCAGCACCCGTAACATGAGGCTGGTTGCTGACTACATTATATTTAATAAAGCTCGTGCTGCCCTCCGTTTTGGATGGAGGATTGATATTCCAGCTAACTTCTCCATATGGCTCACGTCCGTTAAACTCGCGGACAAGATCCTCTCCAAATACGATACCGGAAGCCGGTTTTTCAAATTGAGCAGCCGGCTGAATTCTACCGGCCGGAGCCGTAGCATCATACGTAGGCTGTACCCATGTGGGCATAATCGTGCCTTGTTTAAATCCGGTTGTATTGGATTTGTCCAGAAGCGTTACGCCAAATGACTTGTTAAGCTTTGTGAGCAGATTTCCCCACGTCACTGCCGACTGATTCATACCGCCAATCGTAGGCACCCGTATAATAGGCGTCTTAGCTGCCGTAACGGCATCAAAATCTGCACCGCCGTCTTTTTTCAGTCCTGTAATAATCGTTCCCCATTGATACCATACCCGTGCCATCTCTGTGTCGACATTTTCGGTAAATGTATATCCGCTAAGCGTGGGCTCAATGGCAACAAAACCTGCAACCGATCCGGTTCCTACCTCATCTACAATAGAAGAAGCGTTTGCATTCAAATTGCGCCAATGATACTGCTGACTTGCATCATATACGCTGCCCTCTATCAATTTCCAGTTACTGCTGTCAATGGCAATTGTATCGGTAATATTCAGTCCGCCATTGGCATCTTTCAGCTCAACTCGCAGTGCTTTAGGAATCTTACTGCCCAGCTGCGCTGCATTGCCAAGACCGACATAACTTGTTGTATCGGCATCGCTTTCGTTAATCAATGCTCCAACAATACTATCAATTACACGGCTCCAGTAGATACTGGCTTCAATATTGGTATAACGAAATGCATCTGCCAGAACATATTGTCCTTCCTCAACTGCATTGATCTTTGCACGCCATACCCATTTAGCTGCAGGCGCACGTACTCCCTGTATATTGGCCACGGCCTGACCGCCCAGCCATCTGGCTGTCATACTTTGAGAAGCCGTATCATATTCATCAACGGTATACTTCTCCCATGTAACCGGCAGCTCCATTACGATAGGCGTCGGGGCACTCTCTTCAGACCGCACGTCATCCATCATGACTTTAACCGTGCCATAGTGCGCATTTAACCAGGCAAGCTGCTCAGCTTCGGCAGCCGCCTCATTATTTCCCTCTGCTTTTTGATCGCTTGTGGGCAAATCTCCGTTAAATTCATTATTGGACTTAAAGAACCAGTCGCTATATGTTTGCTTCCAGTAGGGATTATTAGGAGAACCTGCCAGATCTGCAAGCTTTGCCTTCTCTTCTTCACTGCCGGAAGCACCATATATTCCATTATATTTTACATAATCTGCATTGTTTGCCAAACCTTTAAGCTCTGTATTCCAGCAGACTTTGATATGTGGAAAACGTCCGTTCAAGCTTGCTGCAATTACCCATTTAACTGCATCATCTTCATCATAATCCAGCGCATTAGGATCTGGATGCTCATCAATGTATTTCTGCAGCTCTTCTGCATTCCACTGCGGAATAATCTGCGCGAACACTGCATCGTATCGATACTCTGCTTTTGTACTGCTCAGATTATACTGCTTGCCGTTTTCAACGATAAATCTCCAGGGCACAGGAATTTCAACAATTCCCAGCTTGGTTTCAACCGTTTCAATATCTTTTTCAACCTGATATTCATAAATCGCAACAACGCTTTCAGGAAAGTTTGCCGTAGCACGCTCTTCTCTGACGCCATCTGCGAAATATTCTACCAAATAGGACTTCGTATAGTCATACTGCTGCGCCGTGTTGACGTCAAAATTCTCCGGATCCGCCAAATAGCGCTGTGCCTCTTCTGCCGTAAGGAACGCAACAATTCTGCGCGTACTGGAAGCCTGGCTTCGCAGCAGCTTCGGATTGACCAAAACTGTAAATGCATTATCCGGTGTGTTCGCTGAAATGAATCCCCATTGTGTAACATCACTCAAATGGTTAGCCGTGGCAATTGCTGAACTGATACAACGAAATGACATACCGGCCAAACGCATACGGCCGGCATACGTATCCGGCAGCTCAATTTCTAACGTACTTGTGTTGACAGTATCGCCTGTGCCGTCTGTAACCGTAATATAATCCAGCACGGCATTTTCCAGTGTAGCAATCGGTTTCCATTCGTTACTGCCATTTTCTTTATATTCCCATACGTGTTTATAGCCCCCGCCATAATTGGGATCAACGCCCAAAGCGTAATCGCCGGCTATTGCACCGTCAGGAAGATTAAATTCAGAGGCTTCCGCTCTGGCTGTTGCCCGAACGGTCAAAATCTCATTTCCTGTTGCAAAGGTATCAAGCTCATTGATCGCATCAACTTCGAGCCATGCGTTTTCAAGCCATGACGACTGAGCATAGTCCGAAACAATGCCTTCGTTGATGCTCACCGTGACTTCCTTTGAATAGCTAATTTCATAAGGATCTCCATTGGCCAGAGCATCCCCATTTGCATATAGTTCAACCGTGCAGCGAATTACGGCTCCGTCCATCGCTTTAAGATTCGTTTTATTAGAAGCTCCCGTATTTGCAAAGGTAAAGCTATTGCCGCTTTCACTAAATACACCGCCTTGGAATATACCTGAGGCTGTGCTCAGCGGCTGAAAAGCAGCAGCATCCTTTGCTTTATATTCCCAAATATACCGTACAACGGCTTCATCTGCATGCAGTCCTTCAACTGCCGTCTCATAGCCGACATACATACTTTGTCCGGGGTAATCAATCCGGGTCGTATTGGAGGGTGCTGCAGTCATAACCAAACCAAACTCCGTCAAAAGCTCCGGATCAATTTCCACAGTTGCTTCTTCACCAATCACCTGCGGAGGATCCACAGGATTAACTCCGCTTACGGAAACAACGCAGCGCACTTTCGTCTGGTTGAGCGCTTTGCGCGAATCCACGTTTTCCGGTAACGGCATGGATAAAACAGATTCTTTTCCTGTGGTACTGGTTGCATACCGAAGAGGACAGTTCTCATCATTTCGGCTAATCGTTGTCCAATTGCCGTCTGCATCCATATACTGCCAATCATAACGATAATTGCTAAAGGAAGCATCGGCTCCGCTCAGAGCAGGTGTCACCTTGAAACTTACAATATCACTGGCATCCTTGATCTGCGCAGCCGTATTGTCGCTCGTCACCGTGAGGCCATATTGCAACAAACTGCTGTCAACAGAAACACTTCCAAACTCATAGAAACCAGTCGGTGAATTCTGAATGGTATATCCGTCAGCCGTTGCTGTTACTTTGCACTGCACACGCAGTCCGTCCAGTTTCTGACGTTCTGCTATAGTAGCAGGCAACGTCATCATCAGCGTGCCATCTACAACAAGCGCATTTTTAAGCGGAGAATTTCGATACGTAATATCTCTCCACTGTCCCCACCAACCTGAATTATCATAATACTGCCATGTATAAGTATACGTAATCTCGCTGTCAACAGGCGCATTGGCCACCGTAGGTTCTGCCGTATAACTCAGATCCGGTGTGGACGCCGTCAGTGCCGTATTCTCTGTATAGGCCACCGTGAGATCGCAGGTCAGCAGCGAAGCATCCAGCCGGATATTCGTTCTGTTCGTAACGATCGTCTTGGCCAGCTCTGTCAGCTCATTTCCTTCTCCGTCCTGAACGGCTGCGCTGACAATACAGCGTACCGTCATCTTTGAAAGCTGCGTGCGACGATCTACTCCATCCGGTACGGAAACAAGCAAAGTCCGGCCGACACTGCTCCCATCATCTGCCGTAACTCCTTGTTCTACTGCAGTACAGAAAGGGTTGAATACACCATCGATTGTCTCTGCGCCTCCAATAGCGCATGTTTTCCAATCATCTTCTGTAAGCTCCTGCTCATTCCCCCATCTATCATATCTGCGCTCGGCATATTGCCAGCTATATGTGTAGGATATCTGAGCTCCTTCCGGAAGCACTTCTCCTTCCCCCAGCTGATAACTAGGCACTGCCGTAAACTGCAGCTTGTCCTGTGCCGTTTGTGCAGAGGCATCGCCGCTGCCATCAGCTGATGAAAACTGAGCGGAAAGAGCTGCCGGCATCATTTCATTTGCCGCCATCACGCTGGACATATCGCCCAACATCATTACCGCACATAAAAACATCGCCATTACTTTTTTTATCTTTCTGTAACGCTTTGTGTTCATACACTTTCTCCTTTGCAAGAATACTATATTCTGATTGAATTCGGCATCACCGTGACGCCTG
>CANOUM010000039.1 GCA_947570515.1 uncultured Clostridia bacterium | reverse complement strand
GAGCCGGAGATTCACTTCACGGTCAATAAAGAGGAAGCCGTAAAAAATGGCCTTCCAGTAGCACAGATCTATAGCGAAATCAGTAAGGCCATGACAAAAGAAAAAAGCGCCGCTTCCGTAACCTTTGACGGCCGTGAGTATGATATTACGGTATATGCGGACGGAGAGCAAAAGCTGACGCCTGCCGAGATCAGGGAACTTACGATCACGGTCACTGACAGACAGGGAAATGAAAAGCAGCTTGCAATTGGCGATGTAGCGCGGATTGAAGATCAGGAAACACTGGCTTCAATTCAGCGTAAAAATCAGATGCGCTATTTAAAGGTAACGGCAGAGCTAAAGGAAGGGTATAATGTAACGCTGGTTACCGATGAAGCAAAAGAAGCGCTAAAGGATTTTGAGATGGCCGGAATTACTTATGAGTTTTCCGGAGAGAATGAAACCATCATGGAGTCTATGACGCAGCTGATGCAGATGCTGCTGCTGGGGATCGTACTGGTGTATATGATTATGGTAGCACAGTTCCAATCTCTGAAATCTCCGTTTATCATCATGTTTACTATTCCGCTCGCTTTTACCGGCGGATTGCTGGCTCTGCTTTTAGCAGGAATGGAAATCAGCATCATTGCTATGCTTGGCTTTGTTATGCTTAGCGGTATCATCGTAAATAATGGAATTGTACTGGTAGATTATATCAATCAGCTCAGACTGGAAGGAAAAGAGAAAAAAGAGGCTATTCTGGAGGCAGGATCTACTCGTATGCGTCCGATTCTCATGACCTCGCTTACGACCATCTTAGGACTGTCAGTCATGGTTTTAGGAATTGGACAGACCAGCAGCGGAGCCGAAATGATGCGGCCGCTGGCCATGGTGTGTATCGGCGGTCTGATCTATGCAACAGTTCTGACTCTCTTTGTGGTACCGGTGCTGTATGACATGATGAACCGTAAACCGATGAAAACAGTGGCCAAAGAGGATCTTGAAATTACAAACGAATAAACAGATCGTATTTCTCAGTGAACAATATGAATACAGACCTAATCGAGCATATTATGCTCGATTAGGCTTTCGGCGAAGTGTTACGATAAGCACTTCGCCATTTTTATGAGAATTATGCTACTGATTTTATACCGCCGTTACGGTAAGAACATCTGCAAATTTTACAAAACCGATCTTGCCAGCCAGTTTTTGCGAAGCAATATTATCTATTGTAGTTGACCATTGCGGCACTTTTCCGTTTTTCAGGATCTCTTTTGCGCAGGATAGGCACACATCGGTTGCATACCCTTTTCCTCTGTACTTAGATAAAGTGTTAATACCAATTTCCTGTACCAGCTCCGGCATGTAGGGCATATCGGGGGCATCAGAGCAGCAAACGAGAAAATCTCCTTCATACAAGCCACAGCATACATTCTGACTCACCATTTCCGCAAAATAATCCTCAACCCAATCGACATTCAGGCATTCAGGATGCGCTTTCTTAAAAAACTCTAAATATTTGGGATATTCAGAAGCAGTCAAAGGACGAGACTTTAATTCAATATCGCAGTAGGTATTATATACATATTTGATAGTATGCTTGATAGTATGGGTAAATAGAGGCGTTAGATTTCTTTTTACTTCCTCAGCAGAGAGGAGGCCGGGGATTCTATTTTGAATGTCTGTTATTTTTTCCTTCATTTTATCACCGTAGGAAACAAGGATTCGATGGGGCTGGATTACGATATATAAATCAAAAGGCTTTACATATCCAAGCTGAACCGCATTACGTTCCGGCGAGTAAATAAATGTAATATCATCTGTTTGTCTATTTAAAATATTGTCTTGTCCCAGCCACTTTGAATAGTACTGCTGTGTGATTTCTTTATGGTTCATTTTATTTCTCCGTTTCCATTGAATTGCTTATCTGTATATGGCCGCTGCCGCACAGATGAGCATTAGAAAAGCTGATTCACTCTGCCAGTGAATCAGCTTTTTAGTCGATATCCTATATTCAGCCTTTCAAGTACTGAATGCTCAAAAGAGCGGCTTCCATAGGGGTGCGTCCAATAGAACGATCCTGTTCTACTACGAGCCACTGCGTGCCGGATTCTTCTGCCGCTTTTACAATAGCCGGCATATCCTGCATACCATGTCCGACAGGGCGGAACTCAAAGATGCCCTTGGTTTCCTTCTTTTCAGCAATGCCAATCAGCTCATACATATTGGCAGCCGCACCTTCTTTATAGAAATCCTTTAAGTGAACAACAGGGCATCGGCCTGCATATTTGCGGATGTAAGCAGCTGGATTTTCACCGGCCACATTCACCCAGCAGGTATCCAGCTCTGTCTGCAGCAGGTCAGCCGGAATCGCATCATACATATAATCAAGACCGTACTGTCCGTTTTCCATTTTAATAAATTCAAAATCATGATTGTGATACAGCATGGGGATGCCCATCTCTTTAGCAATTTCACAGATATGGCGCATCTGTTTGAGCGTATCTTCAAAAACAGGGGTACCATGGCGTACATCATCATTCAAATAAGGGAATGCGATATATCGGCAGCCGATTTCCTTATAGGCAGCAATGGTACCTTCCGGATCCGCCAAAAGCTCCACATAGGGAACATGGGCAGAGATAGCGGGGATACCCACTTCATCCAGTGCCTGACGGATTTCGGCAGGCGTATGCCCATACAGACCAGCCAGTTCTACGCCGGCATATCCCGCATCTTTTAGTTTTTGCATGGTTCCTTTAAAATCAGCCGCCGCATCCTCGCGGACAGAAAAGACCTGAATCGCAACAGGTAATTGAGTTAACATAATTTTCCTCCCATCAAAATGTAATCCATTACATATGCTTATATACTATACTTTTGAAGGTTTTTTGTCAACTGCTTTGCGTAAAAAATATACCAGAAAAGGAACACTTAGGATGAAGGTAGCGGCGTCTGCAAAAGCCTGTGCCAGCTGCACTCCCCAGAGCTCAGGCAGCAGCAGAATGAGAGGCAGAAAAAACAGGCCCTGACGTGCCCCCGCCAGAAAGGACGATATGACGGGCCGGTTTACAGACTGAAAGCTAAGATTCGCAATCGTACAAGCGGGAAGCAGCGGCATGGTTAGCGCGCCGGCGCGCAAGGAAAGAGAGGCGATGCGAATCACGTCGGCATCGTCCATAAACAGGCGGATGAGAGCGGGAGCCTGCCAGAATATGAGAGCGCCCAGAAGGGCGAGCACGGCGGTTCCGGTCCAAAGACAGAAATGAAAAGCTTTGCGGATGCGCTGGGTATTATGCTGCGCGTAATTAAAGCCGATGAGCGGCTGCAGTCCCTGGCCGTATCCGAGCATAAGGGTGAAAACAATCATAAAAATTTTGCCGGCGATAGACATAGCGGTGACGGCTGTATCGCCATAGAGGCTGGCACGGCGGTTGAGCAAAATGGCGGAAGCGGCTGCGAGTCCCTGGCGCAGTAAAGAGGGAAATCCGGTCAGGAAAATACGCCCGGAGAAATGAAAGCCGGAAAAGCGAAGAGAAAGCGTACTTTTCCCTGTGAGAAATGTGGATAAAAGGATGGCAAAGCAAGCTGCCTGGCTCAGCAGAGTGGCCAGCGCGATGCCTTGAATGCCAAGCGGGCGCAGGAGAAGAGGATCGAGGGCAATGTTTAGAAAACCACCAATGGCGATGCCGCACAGAGCACGGGCGGTCTTTCCTTCTGCACGCAGCAGATGACTCAGACAGAGGGAGCCGGTTAGAAAAGGGGCGGCAATAAAAATATAAAGGCTGTAAGAGACGGCATGCGGTAAAATGGTGTCGGAGGCGCCCAGAAGGCGTAAAAAAGGCTCTCGCCAAAAAGCGATTGAGGCAATCAGAAGGCCGCAGAGCAGTGATAGATAAAAGCTCGCGCCTGCAATTTGGCCGGCCTCTCGAACCTGACGCTTGCCAAGACGAAGTGAAATCAAACTGCCGCCGCCCATGCCAAGTGTGAATCCGGCCGCCTGTATGAGGGCCATTAGTGAAAAGGTGATACCAACGGCGCCGGAGGCCTCTACGCCAAGCTGAGCAACAAAAAAGGTATCAGCTAAATTGTAAATGGAGGTAACAAGCATGCTGCCCATGGTGGGCAGGGCTAAAGAAAGCAGAAGAGCGGGGATCGGCTTTTGCATCATACGTTTGTATTCAGTCTTTGAGGCAGCGGGACGCTGAGTTTTCGTCATGACAGGCTCCTTTATTTGATAAACTGACGATAGTATGCGTAAAAAAAGAAAATTCAATACAAAAAAGGAAATCTGCCAAGAACAGCGAATATTAACTATTATATAATGGGAAGGGGAAAGAAGATGGTCACAAGATTAGAAGAGGCTCAGAAAGCAGCTCCGCTTTTTGCAGGCTGGCAGGAAACCATGATTTGGTCATGTCTGCAGGGCATTATGGGAGATATTTATGTGCTTGATAAAGAAACCCCAGGTTCCGCAGCTGCTCGTTTGGGTGATTTTTGTTTTTTTGCCGGCAAGCCGGAAAAGGAGCTGGCGCTGTATCAGCCGCCTGGGGATATGCGTGATTTTATGATTATGGTGCCGCAGGATGAAGCATGGGAGCAGCTGATTTCTGCATGCTGGGGAGAGCATGCCAAACGGGTCATGCGATATGCGATAAAAAAAGAGGGCGATGTATTTGACCGGGCAAGGCTGCAGCGGATCGCGGAAGGCCTCTTATCAGAATATACGCTCAGAGAGATTGATAAAGAGCTGTATGAACAATGTTTGGAAAACAGATGGACACGGGATCTGGTGGCTCAGTTTGACAGCTATGAGGCATACCGAAATCATGGGCTTGGCGTAGTCGCACTGCAGGAGGGACGGATTGTTTCCGGAGCTTCCAGCTATTCAGCTTATCGGGAAGGAATTGAAATTGAAATCGATACGCATGTGGCATACCGCAGAAGGGGGCTGGCACTGGCCTGCGGAGCAAAGCTTATTTTATCCTGTCTTGAAAGGGGCTTATATCCAAGCTGGGATGCACAGAATCCGGGGTCTGTAGCGCTGGCGGAAAAGCTTGGTTATCATGCAGATCATGCTTATCCTGTGTTTGAGGTGAGCGGATGCGCCCGCGTATAAGGGCGCTGTTTATTGCGGCAGAGCTGTTAATTTACGGTTTGTTTTTGAGGCTGGATATGCTGCATCAGCCTTCAGTAGGATGGAAATACGCTTCAATCTGTTTATGTGTGGCTGCTGTTTTGGTTCTGACAAAAGGGCAGTGGCTTATGCGCATGGCCCTTTTCCTAACGCTACTGGCCGATACATTTTTATTGCTGCTGGACAGGCAGTATCTTATAGGCGTTCTGTGCTTCTGTGCAGTGCAGCTTTTGTATGCTGTCAGACTCAGCAAGAGATCCGGAAAATATGCGGCAGCCGTCAGGCTGATGAGCTATGGCGCTGCGCTCTTGGTTTTATATGCTTTGCGCCTGCTGGAACCTCTAACAGCGGCAGCGGCCTTATCCTTTACGCAGCTTACAGTCAATGCTGTTATGGCGCAGCGAAAGCAGGATAAGAGAAAGAGTGATTGGATGACGGCATGGGGACTGACGTTGTTTTTAGCCTGCGATATTTGCGTAGGCCTCTATAATATAAAAGCCTATGTACCCATTTGGGTATGCTCAGAGGCAGTCAGTATCGGAATGTGGCTGTTTTATCTGCCGGCGCAGGTCTTGCTTGTTTTATCGGCGTATGAAGAGGAGAAGGAGGAAAAAACAGATGAAGAGTAACATCTGGCAGAGCAAAGGAGCTGCGCTGCTGATGGTCTTGTGTACGGCATTGTTTGTTTTGTCGGCGAGTATTGCCATGCCTATTTTATGCCGGCCATTCTTTTATCTGCAGATTGGGCCGCTGGGTTTAGAGGCAGAAACGGGACTGGTAAAAGAGGAAATCATGCAGGCATATGCTGAAATGCTGAATTTCTGTATGGGGCTATCGAAAGAATTTTCAACGGGCGTACTGCCGTGGTCAGAGCAGGGGCATGCCCATTTTGTAGATGTCAGGAGGCTTTTCCTGCTTGATTTTGGAGTAGCGGGCACGAGCGGCTTCATACTCTTAATAGACTGCTTTATGCGAAGGAGGAATTCGCTGCCGCCTCATTCCTTGAAAGGGCGCAGCGCGGGCTTCTGGGCAGGCTGCGGTTTGCTGATTGTGTTTGGGTTGATTGCCGGTTTGGCAGCACTGGATTTTGGAAGAGCGTTTACCATTTTTCACAGCATCTTTTTTCCGGGAAAGACCAATTGGATTTTCTCACCCGAGAAGGACGCGGTGATCACCATTTTACCAGAAGCATTTTTCAGAAACTGCGCCATTTTAATTGTACTTCTGATGGTAGCAAGCTGTCTGCTGTTAATAGGCCGTGATATATACCGGCGCAGAAAGCAGGAGCCACCGCATAGTGAAAAATAAAAAGCCCTCCCAAACCCGGACAGGATTTAGAAGGACTTGCAGCGCGCATAGCATTTTTAAAATTTTTACAGAGCCTTGCCGGTCAGCATCTCGTAGGCCTGCAAATACTTATCAATTGTTTTGTTGACAACCTCTTGCGGCAGCGTCCAGTTGTGATCTGTATTTTCCTTCAGCCAGTCACGGGCAAAATGCTTGTCAAAGGAGGGCTGACCATGGCCTGGTTCATATCCTTCGGCCGGCCAGAAGCGAGAGCTGTCAGGCGTGAGCATTTCGTCGCCGATGACGATATTGCCGGCCTCGTCTAATCCAAACTCAAATTTGGTGTCCGCAATGATGATGCCGCGGCTCAGCGCATAATCAGCACATTTTTTATAGAGTGCAAGGGTGTAGTCGCGCAGCTTGGCAGCATATTCAGCGCCTTTCCCCGGGAAATATGTTTCCAGATGGGTAACGCTTTGCTCAAATGAAATATTCTCGTCATGATCACCGATCTCGGCTTTGGTAGAAGGCGTATAGATGGGCTCAGGAAGCTTATCGGACTCCTGCAGGCCCTCTGGCAGCGTGATGCCGCAGACCGTGCCGTTTTTCTGATAGCTGGCCCAGCCGCTTCCCGTAATATAGCCGCGCACGATGCATTCAACGGGCAGTATATTCAGCTTTCTGCAAAGCATGCTTTTGCCTTCAAAGGCCGGTTGACGGAAAAACTCCGGCATATCCTTGGTGTCGGTGGAGATCATGTGGTTCGGTATGATGTCCTTGGTCAGATCAAACCAGAATTTAGACATCTGTGTCAGTACGGTTCCCTTTTTGGTTACTTCATTATTTAAAATCACATCAAAACAGCTGATACGATCGGTAGCAACCATGATCAGGGTATCACCGTTATCGTAAATTTCACGGACTTTTCCTTCTTTGATTGGTTTCATTTCAAATACCTCATCATCTAAAATTTTACAAAGGAGTATGACTTGTGAAAGAATACATAGAAAAACGACTTTTTGAATTGCAGGATACAGCATATCGGGATTTCCATAGCCGGCTGATTCCCACGGTTAGCCCCGATACAATCATCGGTGTGCGCACACCTGCACTGAGAAAGCTGGCTAAGGAGCTCATTAAAGATTCAGGCATCACAGAATTTATGCATGATCTACCCCACCTGTATTATGATGAAAATACGCTGCAGTCCCTTCTCATTTCGGAGATCAAGGATTACGCGCTTTGTTTACAAGAGCTGAATCGTTTCCTCCCCTATGTGGATAACTGGGCTACCTGCGATATTTTGTCGCCTAAGATAGTAAAAAAGCATCTGCCAGAGTTTATCCCAGTCGTGGAGGGCTGGATCAGAGACCCTCATCCCTATACCATTCGCTTTGGAATTGTAATGCTCATGAGTTTTTATCTGGAGGAAGCATTCCGGCCGGAATATCTGGCCTTAGCCGCCTCCGCCGCTTCTGAGGAATACTATGTAAAGATGGCGGTTGCCTGGTATTTTGCCACGGCGCTGGCCAAGCAATACGAAGCGGCGATTCCGTATATCGAGCAGCAGAGGCTGCCAAAATGGACGCATAATAAAGCGATACAAAAAGCAATAGAAAGCTACCGCATCACAGCAGATCAAAAAGCATATTTAAGGACGCTTAAAATTAGTGGTGGAATAAACGAAGACCGGTGAAGGACATCACCATATTGTGTTTATCGCAGGCAGCGATGACATTGTCATCACGAACAGATCCGCCGGGTTCTGCCACATATTGTACGCCGCTTTTAAAAGCACGTTCAATATTGTCGCCAAAGGGGAAGAAAGCATCGGAGCCAAGCGCTACACCGGTCAGCTGATCAAGCCAGGCACGTTTTTCTTCGCGGGTAAATACAGGCGGTTTTTCTTTAAAGGTGTTTTCCCATACACCGTCAGCCAGAATATCCATATATTCTTCGCCGATATACAGATCGATGGCATTGTCGCGGTCTGCACGGCCGATATGATCGACAAACTGCAGATTTAAAACCTGAGGAGCCTGCCGCAGCCACCAGTTATCTGCTTTGGTGCCTGCCAGACGGGTACAATGGATACGGGACTGCTGTCCGGCGCCGATACCGATGGCCTGACCGTCTTTTACGTAGCAGACCGAATTGGACTGCGTATATTTGAGCGTAATCATGGCAATCGCCAGATCTACTTTAGCGCTGTCCGGTAGTTCTTTGTTTTGCGTTACGATGTTGCTAAAGAAGTTTTCATCAATTTTCAGTTCATTGCGGCCCTGCTCGAAGGTGATACCAAAGACCTGCTTACGTTCCAGAGGAGCAGGCTGATAGGAGGAATCAATCTCCAGCACGCAGTAATTGCCGCCCTTTTTTTTCTGCAGCAGTTCCAGAGCCTTGGGTTCATAGCCGGGAGCGATCACACCATCAGAGACTTCACGCTTGATGAGGCGGGCAGTGGGGACGTCGCACACGTCGGAAAGCGCAATGAAATCACCGAAAGAGGACATGCGGTCTGCACCGCGGGCGCGGGCATAGGCAGAGGACAGGGGAGAGAAGGTTTTGACATCATCTACCCAGTAGATTTTTTTAAGCGTGTCAGTGAGCGGCAGGCCTACAGCGGCGCCGGCAGGAGAGACATGCTTGAAAGAGGTAGCAGAGGGAAGACCGCTGACGGCTTTGAGCTCCGTCACCAGCTGCCAGCCATTTAAGGCGTCGAGCAGATTGATATAGCCCGGACGGCCGCACAGCACTTTAATCGGCAGATCTGAGCCATCCTCCATAAAAATGCGGGATGGCTTTTGATTTGGATTGCAGCCATATTTTAATTGCATTTCGTTCATGATGAGCATCCTCCTTAGTGATGTTTATTGATAATCCGTGTCTCATAGGAGCCGGTTTCAATATCGATAAAGCGGACAAACAAAGAGATTTTATTGTCTTCATTCAGGCTGTTCCAAAGCAGCTGGGTAAAATCCTCCAGATCATTGGGGATCGAAATCAGCTCAGGCTCACCCTCAAAGCTAGGCAGCGGATTGCCGTCTCCCTGATACGTATGGATGAAATGCCCTTCGCCCGGCTTGGCATTATGATAGGTAAAGGTATGGCGCAGACAGGAGGACGGATCTCCGTTGTTACTTTTTAAGATGGACATGGCGTAATGATAACAGCCGCCTTCAATATGCATGATACCGGAGATGCGAGGCGTATAATTCGGAGCATCCGGCTCAAATTCACGGGTACGCAGCGCCTGTTCAAAAGTAAACTGACGATCCATGTATTCATAGATCGTATCGGTCTGATCACCGTTGGTGACAATGGTTTTGTTGCCCAGCACACGAACCGGTGCATAAATGACAAGGCTGGGGTCGGTAAGCTTTTCAGGATCAAAAGCCTGAGTGCGAATGCCCTCGCCGTCCTCTACGAAAATGCGGTTGCGGCTGTTTTCACTGCGTCCCATAATAAAGTAGGCGGTTACAGCTTTGGTACCGTCCGCACTGCGTCCGATAATGATGCCGCGGCCGGGGTATGAATTGTTTTGAAGCTCTTGGTCGATAGATCGTATTTGCATGAGATCCTCCCTATTATAATAGTGAAATAAAAAAACAGCATCGCAGTATGATGGATACACGGTGCTGCCCAGACGGTCGGCCTAGCTTTAAGGGGCTGCACTCGCAGCTCTCAAAGGTTGCCGGCAATGCCGGCAAATACAGCCGTCTGCTTCCCGGTGGTATCCCACCTTATTTCCGTCAGTCACAGAGGCCCTAAGTTTGTTTTCATCATATCATTTTAAGGGGGCGCTGTCAATCAAAAGCACAGGAAAATTCTGTTAGACAGCCTTCTCAGTATTCTAAAGTATTTTATTTTTAAATATACCTTGACAGATGAGGTATATAAGAATATAATAACGGCGTCAGAACGAAAAGAAAGCGGAGGATCATATGTCGATTACATCGGATCTAATCCGGGGGCATACCGATACCATTATTTTATCTCATTTAATACAGGGAGACAGCTATGGATATCAGATCAATAAAGCCATCGGACAAAAAACCAATGAACAGTATGAGTTAAAGGAAGCCACTCTTTATACGGCCTTTCGGCGTCTGGAGCAGGCAGGCTATATTTATTCATATTGGGGAAATGAGGCAGTCGGAGCCAGACGACGGTATTATTCCATCACAAAAGAAGGCAGAGCCGCCTATCAAAAGCTGAAAAGCGAATGGGAAGAGGCCAAACAAATCATCGATAAGCTATTAGTGGAGGCAGAAAAGTAGATGGAGAGAAAATTAAGAGAATACATGGATCGCCTGTTTTCACAGGCAAAGCCCACGCGCAGTACGGTTGAGCTAAAAGAAGAGATGCTGCAGAATCTCATTGAGAAATATCACGATCTTCTGGCAGAAGGAAAAAGTGAGGAAGCAGCCTACAATATAGCAATAGCCAGTGTTGGTGATATTTCGGAATTATTAAAACAGATTAAAGAGGAGGAAATTCAAATGCCGCGTTATACGGAGGAACAGATTGAGAGAAGCAGAAGACGTTCCGCTCTTTGCGTATCTATCGCTGTGATGTTGTATATTTTATGTGTCATTCCGGTGATTCTATGGGATGAGCATGGCATAGTCGCCATGTTTGCCATGGTCGCTGTGGCAACCGGTCTTTTAATTTATAACAATATGACCAAACTGGGCTATAAAAAAAGCGATGATTCGATGGTAGAAGAGTTTAAGGAGTGGCAGGATCAGAGCAGTGATCAGAAAAAGCTCTACAAAGCCATCAAAGGAGCCATTACCAGCCTTATGATTGTCATCTATATTGTAGTCAGCTTTACCACACATGCTTGGCATATCACATGGGTTATCTTTTTGATTGGAGCCGCCATTGAAAATGTGGTGAAAGCTATTTTTGAATTAAAGCAGTAAACATGAGCATTTTGCCGCCGTGCGGCAAAGAAAGGGGAAACTATGAAAAGTTCGACGATTGTGAGGATCGTATTATGGTCGCTCGTAGCGGTAATCCTCACCTGTATTCTGGCATGGGGAATCGGTTTTAAGAGTGGATTTCGTTGGCAGTGGAATTTTGGGGATGATGGCGCATATACCTTCGGAGAGGCCAGCTTCGACGCTTCACAGATTGATGAGGTGCAGGTGGAATGGGTGAGCGGCAAGGTGATGATTGAAGAAGGAAAGCAGGTTTCATTTAGGGAAGAAGCGAGT
>CANOUM010000038.1 GCA_947570515.1 uncultured Clostridia bacterium | reverse complement strand
CAGAGTCATGGTACAAAGAATTAATGAATAGAACCCATCCGGAAAAGAAAAAAGCGCATGGTTATTGAATGAACCATGCGCTTTTGATAAGATGTGTTTATAAATGCAGGGTGTGAATCAACAACAGCCATGCAAGGCCATAGTAAGCGACAACCGCAACAAGATCGTTGATGGTAGTGATGAGCGGTCCGGAGGCAACGGCCGGATCAATGTGCAGCTTTTTTAATGCTAACGGAATGGCGGTGCCGGATATGCTGGAGATCAGGAGAGCCAGCAGAAGCGCAGCGCCGGTACAGAAGGAAACAGAGAAAGCGAAGACGGGCGTTTGGTTTTTGAAAATCAGCAGATATAGGCCAATCAGCAAAAAGGAGAGAAAGCCCAGTACAAGACCGTTGGTCAGGCCGATGCGGGCTTCTTTGCCAACGAGATAAAATTTTTGTTTGCTGCTGATTTTCTCATCCATGAGTACGCGAATGGTGACAGCCAGGGACTGAGTACCTACGTTTCCGGCCATATCAAGAACAAGGGATTGGAAGCTGATGATGAGAGTCAGATGGGCGACTACGGTTTCGAACATGCCGACGACACTGGAAACAACAAGGCCGAGTCCCAGCAGGATCATAAGCCAGGGAAGGCGCTTGCCAATGCTCTTTTTTAGCGGTTCGTGCAGATCTTCCTCAGAAGAAAGGCCTGCCAGCTTAGCGTAGTCATCCCCCATTTCATCATCAACGAGCTGGGTAATGTCCTGAGAGGTCAGCACGCCGATCAGGCGGTTATCGGCATCGAGCACGGGGATAGAGTCCTCGGAATAGTCTTTGATCTCTTCAATACAGTCATCAATCTGTTCATTTGCATAGACATAGGGATAAGAGGTCATGATAATGGCGCTTAACTCAGTATTTTCACGTGCGATGATCAGATCCTTGAGATCAATGGCGCCAAGTAACATCTCGTCCGGGGTTACTACATAGATCGTTGAAATATTGTCATTTTCGGCGGCTTGGTCGATGAGCTGACGCATGGCCTGCCGGACACTGATATTGGCATGAATCGAGATATAATTGGTTGTCATTTTGCTGCCGATTTCATCTTCATCAAAAGAACTGAGCAGGGCGATTTCGTGTTTTACTTCATCATCCATCAGCTCGATGAGCATGCGGCGGCTATCTTTTTCCAGTTGACGCAGATAGTCAAGAGTCGTGGTGATTTCAAATTGGGAAAGAAGCTGAATGCGTCTGCGGATACCCAGTTCATCAAGATAAGCATTGAGCTGATCTGAATATTCCAATACATTTGCCAGCGTGGACGTATCTAAGATGCGATATAGTTTGGCGCGCTCCTCACTCGTAAGAAGCTCGAGGGAAGCGGCAATATCATTTTCATGATATACAATAATCTGTTCTTTCAAAAGAGCAGGCGTGAGGTTGCTGCGTAAGATCTGTGCAATTTCAGTTTTATAATCGGGATGCTGTGTAAGCATTACGGTTTCATTGTTATTCATTGTCCTGTTTACCTCCTTAAATGCGTATGATTAGATGGCCGCATACTTTTAAATCGATAGGCAAAAGGGCATAAAAATGCCATTGCCATAAAATCTAAGTATGAATAAAATCCATCGTTTGGGGATGATGGTGTAGCATTAGAAACAGGCAATGGTGTGTATAGTAAGATTAGGCATGTACAGGCAGGGAAGAAACCGATTTTAGCGCCATCATATGATATACAAACACCTTGCTGCTACTTCGACTACTACTGCCGTCCATGATTTCACCTCACTTTTCATTCATTTATTGTATGTCAGTATAACACACTCTTTTGATTTTGGCAACGGAGGAATATATGTATGCAAATGGCTGATTGCATGCAGGTCAGCTCGGTTTTTGGGCTTAAGCTTGTCACAGGGGCTTGTGCCAGGGAGCTTTGTATGGTACAATAAGGGCAGCCAGATATAATTTGGTAAATCAAATGCTTATGCTGCGCTCCAAGTTTGCCGAAGGCAAACTTACGATGTCGTCATGGTATAAGAAATCCTTTTAGGATTTCTTAACAAGTTCGCTGAAAGCGAACTTATGGTACAATAAAGATACAGAACGACCGCAAGAATCCCGCAGGGATTTCTTGCTCAGTTCGCTGAAAGCGAACTGTTACCGCCGGGTAAGATGCTATGCGTCAAGCTTTCTATCGTTAGGCCTTTGAAGATAGAAAGCATTGGCGCTATTTTTATGATTTAAATAGGAGGAATAAAATGAAGTCGATCTTTTGGAAGTACACAATACTTAGCATACTGGGAACCTTAGGGGTCTCGTGCTATATATTAGCCGATACATTTTTTGTATCAAAGGGACTGGGAGCTACGGGCCTCACAGCACTTAATCTAGCGATTCCCATTTATAATTTTATCCACGGCATCGGATTGATGCTGGGAATGGGTGGCGCTACAAAGTTTTCTATTTATAAAAGTCAGAGCAGAAAAGAAGAGATGAATGAGATATATACGCATACCCTTTATCTTGTTTTGGGTGCTTCCGTCATCTTTGCTTCTATAGGACTCTTCTTTTCAGATGCACTGGCACAGATGCTGGGAGCAGATCACGATACGGTCGTCATGACCGCTACGTATCTAAAATGGCTGCTGCTTTTTGCGCCAGCTTTTATTTTGAATGATGTGCTGCTTTGTTTTGTGAGAAATGACGATGGACCGCAGCTTTCTATGATGGCGATGCTAATTGGTAGTTTTTCCAATATAGGATTAGATTATGTTTTTATTTTTTCCTGTCAGATGGGAATCTTCGGAGCTGTTCTTGCTACAGGTCTTTCTCCGATTATCAGTATGACCATGATGCTGCCGCACTGGATAAAAAAGAAAAATACATTTCATTTCATACGTAGCCAAGTCAATATACCTATGCTTACGCACAGTATGTCATTGGGGGTTCCTTCTTTGATTGCACAGCTTTCTTCTGGAGTTGTTATGATTGTTTTTAATCTATTGATTTTAAGATTAGAGGGCAACACAGGCGTCGCAGCATACGGTGTCATTGCTAATCTATCCTTAGTCGTTGTGGCGGTATATACAGGGATTGCACAGGGCATCCAGCCGCTGCTTAGCCGCTTTTACGGGCAAGGGAATAGAAAACAGATGCAGATGGTGCAGCAGTATGCGATGACGCTTATGCTAGTGATTTCTGTTGTTCTATATGCAGCTATTTTCATTTTTGCTCATCCGATTGCGGCTGTTTTTAACAGCGAAAAGCAGGCTGCATTGCAGCGAATGGCAGAAGTAGGTCTTAAGCTATATTTTATCTCCAATGGATTTGTTGGATATAACACTATTTTGGCTACCTATTTTACATCCATCGAAAAAGCAAAGCCGGCACAGGTACTTTCAATTTTAAGAGGATTTATTGTGATACTTCCGTTAGCATTTCTTATGTCGGCTTTATGGAAAATGGAAGGCGTTTGGCTTGCCTATCCGGTGACAGAGGGGATCGTAACACTGGCAGGCATGATGGTATACAGAAGGCTCAAAAAGAGGTGAAGGATTAAAGCTCGCCTTGCGCTAGCAGATTGTCTTTCCCCATGCCGCATACAAATGGATTTGAGTCATAATAGTGGCAAAAATCCAAAAAGTCAGAACGCTGTTTTTCATCTTTCATAATCTTTACAAGTAATTCATTGGGAAGCGTTCTTGCATAGGCGCCAGGTCCTGCTAATTGGATATTTTTTACGCCATGGCGTTCTAATATGTTTTTTAATTCATCAGGTATAAAGGTATAGGTAATACACCACGGCACACCGCCGTTTTCATACTCGGCGATTTCGGCTTCGCCGCCCATAAGTCCTTTATTCCATAGATCTATAACAGCATCCTTATTGAAACGGAAGTCTTCAATTGCATTTGCCCGATTGTCAATGCACCATTTAACAAATGGGTCATTGCAATTGGGATCTAATATAAATTGGTTTTTTTGTATTGGATTGGCTAAATACGGAAGATATCCTAAACGGCTGGATACACTGATCATGATGCGTTTACGGCATATGCGTATCAGTTCACCAATAACCTGTTCCTGATTAGGGTAAGTATAGGAAATAGGGGCGTCAAAGGAAATCACCATATCAAAGGAGTGATCTTTAAAATCAGCCAGATTTTCTAACGCCCCGTTTATAAAGGTTATTTTGTCAAGAACTCCTTCTTTCTCAGCGAGTTCCATGGCTTTCTTGATCATGGGGCGTGAAATATCAAAATGCGTGACTTCACAGCCATGCTTGGCGAGAAGAATGGAAAATCTGCCGCATCCTGCACCCCCGTCAAATACTGTTTTTATCCCGTCCAAATGAGAAAGCAGTTCCTTTTCAATATGGCTTTTTTGGATGATATCGTCAATAAAGGTTTCCTCACGATGGCTTTCAAGTTCGCCTTTGTCCGGCATATTCCACAGGCGTTCAGATATTTTTTGGCTGTAATCCATGGTTTTATTCTCCTTTTCTAATTTCATCTATCCTTCATAGTCAAAAAAATTTTGCACACCTGTTACAACCAGTTTATACTCATCTGCCAGTTTTTCCCTATACTCCTTGGCGTTTTCCTCCAGGTGATAATATATCCTTGAGCGCTCCCTTGCTCCCTGCGCATCGGCATAATAGGTGGATACATATTCATGCTCCTCCAGGCGCCTCAGCGCTAAGTACAGCGTCGTGATGTTCAGCTCCAACAAGCCATCACTGCGCTTTTTTATTTCCTGCACCATCTCATAGCCGTACATGTCCCGCTCCTCTAAAAGTCGGATGCACAGCAGTTCTAGCGGGATCTTTTTTGTGATCTCCGCATTTCTCATGAGTTACCACCTCGCCTTATACCTTATATCAATTTATCATATCATATCCTCAGCTTGAAAGTAAATACCTCCAGGATAAAAATCCCATTTACAAGTATATTATCGTGCTTGACATATAATAGTCAATGAAATATAATAAATTCAACATATATCTTCTGGTCAGAAAGGTGGAATCATTATGAAATGCCATATTGTTTCCGTATTGTTGCTGAGTCTTGGCGCCTTTTTGTTGTGCTCGTCCTGCAAGAATAACGCCCCACAGGAAATTCCGAAAACCCTACATCTAGCCGCGGAGATTCCAAATGAATATGCCAGCGAAGTCGCTTCTTATAAGGTGGACTATTATATCCCGGACGAGCAGGTGACGGTTGGCACTTGGATGCACCATGAGCCTCAGGGCTGTCATGAGGATTATGCACAGGGGCCCCAGTATTACTATGAGACTGCCGGCAAACGGGAGTATATAAATATATATTCCGATGTGTTAAAAGGCGGTTTTTCCTACAGCAGCTATGAAACGTCAGAAGACAACCTGCGGTCGGATGCCTTGCTTTGCAGCTTGAGAAAGAGGCGTCCCCAGGAATTTGTGCGTATGGACTATACGCCGTTGATCATGGGCAATGAGAGCATGGAACCTGCTTCTGCTGAAAATCTGGACTTCATGACTTATGAAGACGCTCTTCGGGAATTGGAGAGTAAGCTGACCGCTGTGAATTTCCCGGAATATGAGCTGCTTTCAGGTGAGGCTCATTCCCTGTACCTGATGAACAAAAATCTGGAGGTCTATAATCAGGCGGCAAAGGCTGCCGGTTATGAATCATTTGAATATACTCCCAATATAGATGACGAATACTACTACTTTGCCTTTCGCCAAGTCAAAGACGGTATTCCTTTTTGCAATACCATTTGGCAACGGCAGGCCATTGGTGAAATAGGGGTTCAGGAAATCACTGCAATTATGGACAGGAGCGGACTGATTGATTTTTGGGCTTCTGACATATGCGTAATTGGTGATGCTGTGTCTAAAGAATCTATCATTTCTCCGCAGGAAGCCTTGGATGTCTATGTGGATGAGTACAGCAAGGCCATCCATTTTACCGATACGGATATCCTGGATATTGAGCTTAATTATGTAATAAACGTGGACCGCGACGGCATGTATGCCCGCCCTGCGTGGATTATAACCACTTCCACGTTGATTCGGGCAGAAGATATAGACAACGGAGATGTTGACGTTAATGAGTATGCGGTAACGGCGGTCTCCGCATACAGTGGCGTAATCTTAGAGAGGGAGACGGATATGCGATGAGGTTCGTTCGGGCTTTTGCTGTGCAGCTGCGTCAGGCGCTTTCATGGCCTTTGCTTCTGTGCGGAGTTTTAGTTGCCATGGTCATGGAACTGGGGGCGGCGGGCATGATCGCCCAATGGGGATCGATCAACACGGTCTGGGGATTGGTGACTTCCTCTGGATTCCCTCATATGACTCTGTTCGTGCTCCCTACCTTGCCTTTTGCCATGAGTCTTATGAGGGACTGGGACAGTCATGCCGTTCCCTATTGGGCGCTGCGTCAGGGAGTCTGTGTTTATACCACTGCCAAGCTTTTGGTTTGCGCTCTTTCAGGCTGTCTTACGGTGGGTCTAGGGCTGATACTCTTTGTACTGGTAAACGGTTCTTTTATGCCTTGGTTTCTTTCGTGTAGCAGCTGTGATTATGAAATGCTCTTTGTGCAGGGGCATATCTTTTTGGGCTGGTTTGGCTATATTCTGCATATGGCTCTGTCCGGCGCTTTGACCGCTGCACTGGGCATGTTCATGAGTATTTTGGTTCCAAATCGCTTTGTAGCGGTGGCGGCACCTCTTGCCATCCATCTGACGGTTACTCGCATATTGCCCACGAACCTAATTTCGCCGACCTCCATCTGGCATCCTCATAACTGGGTTATGTTTACTCATTACACAGGTGCACCATGGCAGACTCTATTTGACAAATTTTTGCTGACTGCCGGGTTTTGCGGATTGATGTGCGTAGCCGGAAGTCTTGCGGTGAAAAGGAGGATGGAACATGGATGAGATAAAAAGCAGCTTTCACTGTGGAAGGGTTCTCCTATGGCGGGAGCTGGGCAACCCGAAATTATGGCTGGTGATAGTCATCCTTGTGGTGTTCAGCTACTACAATTACAGCCCTCTTTGTGAAATATCAAGGTTTTATCAGGTGCCGGTAACTCCCTGGACTTTTCCGTTTTTTTTATCGTTTCCGACTATGCTGTTGGTAAACAGCGGACTGTATCTGCTGTTGTTTTCCGATGTTGGGGAAGTAGATGGCTACGCCAGCCTAATGATAAATCGCTGCGGAAGGCGTGCTTATATACTGGGGCAGATTTGGTGTGTGTTCAGCCTGAGCTTTCTTTATGCAGCATTGCTGTGGCTCTTGTCCATTGTGTTTACTCTGCCGGCAATCGATTGGGATGGCGATTGGGGCGTGTTACTGCACACGCTGGCTGAATCCTCGGCACAGGTTCAGGATCAGACAGGCGTAAGTCTTTCCATACTCGTTGCACCGGAGATTTTGGCGGTGTTTTCACCTGTAGAGGCAGCGCTGATGAGCTTTGGGTGTATCTGGCTTTCTGCTGTTTTTACAGGGATTCTGATCTGCTTTTTCCGGGTATATATCAGTCAGATGGCGGGGATATTTGCAGCTGGTATTTTTGTGTGTATGACGTTGCTCACGACCTCTTTGGGCATGGTGACATTTGGGCGCTGGTTATCATTTATCTCACCGTTGACATGGGCTGGCTTTCATACTTTAGACTGGTATTACAGCGGTATCAGCCCCTCCCCAACCTATGCTTTTTCCGTGTGGATAATCGGAATCGCGGGAATGGGAGCAGCAGTGGTATGGCGGTTTTGCAGACGCGATTTGGAGTGAGGAGATGGATATGGATAACATCATTGAAGTTAAAAACGTCACAAAAGTATTCCGGGAGACCAAAGCGCTTGACTGTGTCAGCCTGCAGTTTGAGCGGGGAAAGATACACGGCGTCATAGGGCGTAACGGCTCCGGCAAGACGGTGCTGCTTAAATGCATCTGCGGTTTTATGACTCCGACCAGCGGCGAGGTGCTGGTGAATGGCAAGAAGGTAAAGCCTGCAAAGGCGCAGGACAATATGGGCATCATCATTGAAACGCCTGGATTTATCGGTGGGAAAAGCGGAATAAAAAATCTATGCTATTTGGCTGCACTTAGCGGTAAATACGATAAAAGTATAGCAGAACGTGCCATGCGTACGGTCGGACTAGATTCGCAAAGCAAAAAGCCAGTGCGCAAATATTCGCTTGGGATGCGCCAACGCCTTGGGATTGCGCAAGCCATCATAAAGGATCCGGACCTATTACTGCTCGATGAGCCCATGAATGGGCTTGATAACCGGGGCGTAGAGGATATGCGCGCTCTTTTTGCAGAGCTGCGGGAGCAGGGAAAGACGATTCTGCTGGCAAGTCATAGCAACGAGGATATCCATATGCTGTGCGATACGGTGGTAGAACTGGACAATGGAACGATTATTGCCAGAATTGAGGAAGAAATTAATAGGTGAGGCTTTTTGAGGCTTGCTTACAGTAAGAGCCGCTCTCGTAAGGTAACGAGAGCGGCTCTTTAATTATGCCAAACTATTTAAGCTTTCTTCCTGGAACTGCCGTGTATAGAGATTATAGTAATATCCATGGGCACGGAGCAGATCCTCATGCTTGCCGGACTCAATGATTTTACCATCTTTTACAACAAGGATCACATCTGCCTGACGAATCGTAGAAAGACGATGAGCAATCACGAAAGAGGTACGGCCCTTCATCAGATGCTCGATCGCATCCTGAATCAGTTTCTCCGTCACCGTATCGATGGACGAGGTGGCCTCATCAAGTACGAAAATCCGCGGATCAGCCAAAATGGCCCGTGCGAATGACAGCAGCTGCTTTTCTCCTGTGGAGAGAAGATCACCGCCTTCTCCCACGTTGCTGTCGTACCCGTTTTCCATGCGGGCGATTACGCCCTCGGCAGACACGCTCTTCACAGCGGCCTCGATCTCTTCCATGGTCGCATCAGGACGGCCATAGAGGAGGTTTTCTTTTACAGTACCAGAGAACAGATGCGGCGATTGCAGTACATAGCCGATGTTGCTGTGCAGCCATAGCTGTGAACGCTCGCGGGCGTCGCGGCCGTCGATCAGAATCTGGCCGGAGGTGGGCTCGAAGAAGCGGCACACCAGATTGACCAGAGTGGACTTGCCGGCGCCGGTCTCACCGACGATGGCCACATTGGTGCCCTGCGGTACCTTCAGGTTGAAATGCTCCAGCACATACTCATCGCCGTCCGGATATTTGAACGAAACATCCTTAAATTCAATATCGCCATGCAAGGGTTCCCAGTTTTCCCGCTTCGGCTCGAAACTGTCGCCATATTTTTCCAGCACCTCGGGCGAGTCAGCCACATCCGAATCGGTCTCCATCAGACGGGTGAAGCGTTCTACGTTTACCTGCACGGTAATCAAATCAGAAATCGCTCGCACGATCCACTGAATCGGCTCCATCAGGTTCAGTGCATAAGACATGAATACCGAAAGCGTACCCAGTTCCATTACACCCTCCATGGTGATGATGCCGCCGCGCCACAGCACGAGAGCCAGAGCCAGGAAAGATGAAAAGGAAATCATAGTACTAAACAGAGCACGGAATCTCGCAGCATGCACGGAAGTGTGCGTCATTTCACGGCTGGTCTGATTAAAGCCATCCTCCATTTTGCTCTCTACAACCAGTGTTTTGGTAGTTTTAGCGCCTGTAATCCCTTCGTTAAAATTACCGGTAATCCGAGAATTGATTTCACGGATTTTGCGGTTCAGAGCGACCAGTCTTTTTTGGAAAAAGGCCGCCGCCAAGGCGGTAAGAGGGACGATGACCAGCACCATAAGGGCCAGCTTAACATTGATCGAAAGCATCACGACAATGGCGCCGATGATGTAGGAGAGATTCCATACACCATCCATCAGACTCCAGGATACCAGACCGCCGATACGGGAGGTATCGCTCATGACACGGGCATGGATATAGCCTACGCTGTTCTGATTGAAATAAGAGAAGGACAGCGTCTGCAGATGATTAAAGCTCTCGCGGCGCATATCGCGCGAAACGTACATTTCGATCTGTCCCGCCTGATAGCTGGAGACGGTATTGCCTGCCACCTGAATCAGAAGAATGAGCACATAGGCGATGATAAAACCAGGCAAGCTGTCTAGCGTACCCAGTGCAATGAAATGGTTGAGGGAGTAGCGCTGGAACAGCGGGATGATAATGTCAATAATACCAGCTAGTAGACAGAGCAGTATCATACTGATAATAATATAGCGGTAAGGCTTTAAGTAAGGGAATAGCTTGTTAATGCCAAAATAGGGTAAGGAGACATACTCTTGTTTCTGTTTTTCTTTCATAAATTTACACCTCCTTGTTAGGTGCGGCAGAAGAGGCCAAAACGGCTTCATCGATCTGCATTTGCATATCATAGATATGGCGATAGATGCCGTTTTTCTCCATGAGCTCCTGATGAGAGCCCATTTCGGCAATGCGGCCTTGATCCATGACCATAATGCATTCTGCCTGCATCAGAGTAGTTACACGATGAGAAATTAAGATCACAGTCGAATCGCCCAGGTTGCTGCGCAGTGCCTGACGGATTTTAGCATCCGTTTCAGAATCGACAGCGGATAAGGAGTCATCAAATACCATGATAGGCGCCTTTTGCGTGAGCATACGTGCGATAGCCGTACGCTGCTTCTGACCGCCGGATAATGTGACACCGCGTTCTCCGACGATAGTATCATATCCGTTGGTAAATTCTTCGATGGCATCATCAACACAGGCGATCTGGGCTGCACGGTGAATTTCCTCCATGGACATATCACGGTGGGTGATACCAATGTTTTCAGCAATTGTACGGGAAAACAGGAAAGGCTCCTGCAGCACCATACCAATATTTTTACGCAGATGTTTTGCCTGAATATCGCTAATATTCACACCGCCAACCGTAATGGTCCCGCTGTTTTCAGGCAACTCGTAAAGACGGTTCAGCAGGTGCATTAAAGTGGATTTACCGGATCCTGTAGAGCCTAAAATACCAAAGGTAGTGCCCTGCGGGATAGAGAAGCTCACATCATCGATAATTTTGACGTTTGGATCATAGCCAAAGCTAACATGGTCGAATACGATATCGCCGTGCATATCGGGCGTTCCGGCAGTGGGCTTATCTTCCTCAGCCGGTGAGTTCATAATATACATGATACGTTCGACCGAAACGCCTGCTTTACTCATCTCGGAGATCACACGTCCCAGCTGGCGTACCGGCCAGATGAGCATGGAATTATACGATAGAAAGGCAATAAACTCGCCTGTGCTGAGCGTGCCCTGCACGCAGAAAACGGAGCCAAGCACCAGAATCAGCATAACCTGCAGTCCGGAGATCAGATCGCCGGCACCCCAGAAAGCGGACATAAGCTTCATCAGAGAAACCCATAAATTGGTATAATAATGATTCTGCTTTTCAAAACGATCTTTTTCAAATTTTTCACGGCCGAAGGCATGCACGACGCGCACACCGGTCAGGTTTTCCTGAGCAATCGTGGATAAAATTCCTTCGTTTTCGTCACATTCGAGAAAGTGATTTCCGATTTTGGAATGGAAGAAGGCAGAATAGCCGACGATGATCGGAATGCTGACAACGGCAATGACGGACAGGCGAACATCCATAGAGAACATAAAGAAGAGTGAAAGTGCCATCAGAATGACAATCCGGATGATGGATATGAGCTGTTCGGCAACAAAGATTTTGACACGCTCTACATCAGAGGTACAGCGCTGGATGATGTCGCCGGTCTGATTGTTCATATGCCATGAAAAGGGCAGTTTCTGAATGTGAGCAAAGAGCTGTTCTCTCATGGACTGCATGAGCATTTCAGAGCCCTTGGAGTTCATCAGGTTATTGGCATAGCGGCATAGAACGGCTAATAGCGCAATACCGACGATGATGAGGGCGATGAC
>CANOUM010000037.1 GCA_947570515.1 uncultured Clostridia bacterium | reverse complement strand
ACAGCTTCTCTGCTTTTTTATATTCACTTGTAACACATGTATTGTAATCCTACAACAGCGAGTATTTTTCAGAAATTGCCACTTGCGCATTTAGGTATTTTGTTGTATGATACCAATGTACTGCGTGACAATAATCACATAATTTAACGGAGGTATTTATCATGGCATACGTAATTAATGACGATTGCATTAGCTGCGGCGCTTGTGCTGCTGCATGTCCTGTAGAGGCTATCAAAGAAGGCGATGACAAATTCGTTATCGATCCCGATACCTGTATCGAATGTGGCGCTTGTGCAGGAACCTGTCCTGTAGGAGCTCCTCAGCCTCAGGAATAAGATGTAAATATAAATAAAGCCGCTTGTATAAGCGGCTTTATTTTTTTATTTTTAAATTGGTGTATGCATCAAATTTGAAAACCGGGTATACTGCCCGTCATAGCGCAGCTTCACCGTGCCCACCGGGCCGTTTCGCTGTTTCGCAATGATGATCTCGGCAATATTTTTATCTTCCGAATCCGGATGATAATACTCATCTCGATAAATAAACATCACCACATCCGCATCCTGCTCAATGGCGCCGGATTCACGAAGGTCTGACATCATCGGACGATGATCTGCACGCGCCTCCAGTGCACGGGAAAGCTGGGATAACGCAATCACCGGAATCTGCAGTTCACGCGCAAGCGTCTTGAGCCCACGTGAAATTTCCGAAATTTCTTGCTGCCGATTATCTCCGCTCCGGCCGCTGCCGCTCATAAGCTGCAAATAATCAATCATGATCAGATCCAGTCCATGCTCAATTTTCAGCTTGCGGCATTTTGACCGAAGTTCTGCCAGCGTAATGCCTCCCTTATCATCCAGATATACCTGTGCTTCCGAAAGCGGCCCTAATGCTTCCACCAGCCGCTCCCAGTCCTGATCCGTCATCGTACCTGAGCGCAAATGCTCCATATCAACGCCGGCTTCACAGGCCAGCATTCGATTGACGACCTGCTGCTTCGACATCTCCAGACTAAAAATCGCGCAGGTTTTTCCGCCTCGCACCGCGGCATTTTGAATCAGGTTCACGCCCAGCGCCGATTTTCCCATAGAAGGTCTTGCCCCAATGAGCACCAAATCTGAAGGATGCAGCCCTGCCGTTTTTTGATCCAGATCAATGAATCCCGTCGAGATCCCTGCTACTTCGCCCCCGTTTTGCGCGATCTTTTCAATCTCATCAAAAGACTCTATCAAAACGTCTTTAATATGCGAAAAGTCATCGCTGCCGCGATTTTGTAAAATGCCGAAAACTTCTTTTTCTACCTGTTCGGAAAGCTGTTCAATCGGTGTTTCCGTACTAAAGCTCTCAGCCAGCACTTGATTTCCAAGCTGAATAAATTTACGGTAAAGCGCTTTATCCTTTACAATCTTCACATATTGCCGAATATGTACCGAATTAGGCACTGCTGCTGCAATCTGGCTCAGATATTTCATATCACCGGCAGCTTCCAGCTTGCCTCTGCGTTCCAGCTGACTTTTAAGCGTCACCAGATCAACTGCACGCCCCTCCTGATACAGATCCAGCACTGCCTCAAAGATCTCTTTATGACGCAGATTATAAAAATCCTCAGCTTTCAAATTCTCAGCAGCCACATTCACAGCTTCATGATCAATCAGAACTGATCCCAGTACCGACTGCTCTGCTTCCTCGCTGTGCGGCGGAATCCGGGGAACCAGCTTTTCGTCAGCCATCATTCTCCACCTTTAAACAAATCTCTGCCGCCGCCTTTGCATGCAGCTTAATTGTTACGGTATATTCACCCACACCCTTGATTGTACTCGGTATCTGAATTTTTTTCTTATCCACCTTCAGCCCCAGCTGCTTTTCTGCGGCATCGGCAACATCCTTACTCGTGATAGACCCAAACAAACGGCCTCCATCTCCGGCCTTTGTACGGATCACCACTTTCTTGCCTGTCAGCTCCTTTGCCAGAGCTTTTGCTTCTTCTTCTTCCTTGCGTTTGCGGTTCTCCTCGCTGCCTTTCTTGACCTGCCATTCATTCATCACTGCCTTATTAGCTTCAATCCCCAGCTTTTTCGGCAAAATAAAATTTTTGGCATATCCGTCGCTCACATCAACGATTTCACCTTTTTTTCCCAGCTTCTTTACATCCTCTGTCAAAAGTATTTTCATGATGATCCTCCGTTTCTCTATTTTATTTAGGCTTTCTCGCCGTCACAGCCTCAATGGCTTCCTCCAGCTTCTTTTGCGCCTCCTCTAGGCTTACATCTTTTAGCTGTGCGCCTGCCATCGTCAGATGACCGCCGCCCCCCAGCTCTTCCATGATAAGCTGCACATTAATTTCTCCCAGCGACCTGGCACTGATATTCACCTGCTGATGATCCATCTCTGTCAGCACAAAAGAAGCATGAATGCCATGAATGTCCAAAAGCTCATCCGCTGCCTGCGCCGCAACTGTCGTCGCATTCGGCAGCTCGCTGCTCCAGCTGGCCAGCGCCATCTTATTGCTCAGAATCTGCGCATTGCTGATTACCTGCGCCTTTGCCTTGTAATCCCCCATATCATTTTTAAACATTTTTCTAACACGCACACTATCAGCGCCTTTTCTTCTCAAAAAGGCCGCTGCTTCAAAGGTTCGCACACCTGTTTTAACCGTAAAGTTCTTGGTATCGAGAGCAATTCCTGCAAACAGACCATCGGCCTCTATCGAGCGCAGCGAAAGATTCTCAACCATATATTGCAGCAGTTCTGTTACCATCTCACTGGCCGAAGAAGCAAAGGGCTCCACATAGGAGACCCCAACGCCCTCCACACTATCCGCACTTGTACGATGATGATCGATCACGGCAATATTCTTTGCCTGATCCACCAGCTCCGGGAACTGCACAATGACCTTGCGGTTTACATCCACCAAAATCAGCAGTGTATTGGCTCCCAGATATTCCTCAGCTTGTTCCTTATCGATCAGAACATTCATATAATCCCTATCCTCATCGATACGCCGATAAATATAATCAACTGCCGCATGCTTTTCTCGGCTCATGACAATATGCACAGGTTTTTTCAGCTCAAAACACGCCCGGTACAATCCCAGCGCCGCGCCAAAGCTATCCAGGTCCGGATTGGCATGCCCCATGATGAGTACCCGATCGCTCGCTGAAATCAGTTCCTTGAGCGCATATCCGATCAGCCTTGCTCTCACCCTTGTATTATTTTCCGTTGTAGTCGTCATGCCGCCGAAAAAGTGCTGTGTATCCTTATTTTTCACCACAGCCTGATCACCGCCGCGTCCCATGGCCAAATCCACCGAAGATCGCGCATATTTTCTGGCAGTCGCAAGCTCTTTATCCTCTCCCACGCCAATACTCAGCGTCGGCGGAAATTTATTGCCGATACTCAGTCTTTTAACCTCTTCCAACACTTTAAACTGATTTTGATAGAGCTTCTCCAGATTTTTATGAGGAAAAATAACATAAAACCGATCTCGCTCTAACTTCGTCAAAATACCGCTGACCTCTGTAGAAAAATCACTGAGGCGCCTGAACAGCATCGCCTCCAAAAGCGGCCGCCTGTTTTCTTCCATGCTATTAAAAATCTGATCATAATTATCCACATAAATCAGTGCAACAACTGTCTGCTGATCCAAATTTTCCTTTTCCAGCTGCATCTCTCTGGTCACATCCTGCAGACTCAAACTATACACTTCTGTATAATTCTTCAGATCCAGCTGCTCAGATCCTTTATCACGCAGGCGGATCTGGCTCATCACCGCTTTAAAGAAATGTCCGTCCAGCTCGATCATTTTGCTCAGCGGATCCCAATCCGGCTTTTCACTGCCCCAGTCAATTTGCAGTTCTTCAATGGTCTTGCCAATGCAGTCCTCATATTTTACCAGTTTGCGAAACGCTTCATTGTACCAGACTAGCCGCAGCGTAGCGCTAAAAAGCGCGTATGGATACTCCCACTGGTTCATGTACTGCTGATACTCATTTCCCAAATCCACCGCATTGCTCAGCACCCGCTCACGAATCGTTTGTTTCAGCACCCGGTTTACATAAAGCGCTATGCCCGAAATCATCAAGAAGACCACGGCTGCAAAAACCGTATTTGCCGGTGTATTATACACGAAATTCAGCACCACATTCACAGCCAAAACGGCCATCACAATATAGAGCAATACGGTATAAATCTTAAATCCAATATCTGTCTTTTTATCCACTCGTGACCCTCCTTTTTTATTGATTCATAGAGACATTGCAAGTTTGCCAAAGGCAAACTTGGAGCGCAGCACATTCGCTTGATTAGCCGAAATACATCTAGCTGCGCTTATTGTATCATACAATTACTGCAAAACCATTACAAAGCTGTTAATTCTTTCCTACATTCGGATTGATCTCACTGCCTTCCCGCAGAATCCTGCGCACACGCTTCTCCAGCTTTTCCCGCGGCAGCATCACCTCATGTCCGCAGCCCATGCAGCGCATGCGAAAATCAATCCCCGTCCGCAGCACCAGCCACTGCTTGCTGCCGCAGGGGTGCTCCTTTTTCAGCTGCAGTACATCATTCAGCCGAATATCCATCAGCCCTCTCCTCCCGCACATCTCACAAAACGTTCAAACAACGCCCTCTGCAGCGGATCCTGCATCATCCTTTCAGGATGCCACTGCACGCCTACAAAATATGTAAGCTCAGGCTTCTCAATGCCTTCTATGATCCCGTCAGGCGACTCTGCCGTAATCTGAAAAGGATAGCTCTCACTTCTGGCTACCGCCTGATGATGAAAGCTGTTTACCCGTGCGCCAGCGCCCAAAATAGAGCGCAGCCGGCTGCCTTCCTTTGTACGGATCTCATGCGTCGGATACCAGGTCACTGCTTTTTGCTGGTGCTGATAGCCAGTGATCTCATTTTGAATCTCCTGATAAAGCTTAGCTCCCGCTGCCACAGCCATGACCTGTACGCCGCGGCAGATGCCAAAGGCCGGAATATTTCTCCGTATTGCCTCTCGGCAAAGCTTGATTTCAAACACATCACGAAATGGACAGATCTCACCGTTTTCCTGCCGCATGGCTTCTCCATAAAAAACGGGGTCTATATCAACGCCTCCTGTAAACAGAATGCCATCTATCTGCTGCAGAAGCTCTTCTTCTATTTCATATTGTTGCATCCATTTTGCGGCTGCGCCGCTCCACTCCTGCGGCAGCGCAGTCTTGGGATAGACCGTTAGCGGGATGCCGCCGGCCAGCCAGATGGCATGCAGATACTCCTGTTTCAGATAATACTGATTCGTCTGCATATTATAATCACCGGTAACGGCGATAATGGGTTTCTTATTCATGGATCATTTCCTTTTTATTTCCTTTTTGCAGAATTTGATGATAATCCAGATAGTCGTAAATACCGTCTTCAAAAGCAGGATGGAAGGCGCGCAGCTCTTCGAGAGTCAGTTCTTCAATTGCACAGCCTTTATCTTCGCAAGCGATCACGATCTGTCCGACAATACCATGAGCATCCCGGAAAGCCACACCTTTAGATACCAGATAATCGGCTACTTCTGTAGCATTCAAAAATCCTTTTTTAACGCTTTCCTGCATAACCTCTTCCCTTACCTTGAGGGTGGAAACGACGCCATTCATAATATCAAGACAGGCCGCTACCGTATCCAGTGCATCGAAAAATGCCTGTTTATCCTCCTGCATATCTTTATTATACGCAAGCGGAAGCCCTTTCATCACTGTTAAAAGCCCCATGAGATCTCCAAATACGCGGCCGCTTTTGCCACGCACAAGCTCACAGGCATCCGGATTCTTTTTCTGAGGCATGATGCTCGATCCGGTGGCATAGGCATCGTCAATATCAATAAACCGAAATTCCTGACTGCTCCATAGGATCAGCTCCTCGCACAACCGGCTCAGATGCACCATGATGATGGACATATCGCTCATGAGCTCCAGCAGATAATCGCGGTCACTCACGCCGTCCAGAAAATTATCAACTGGTTTGGCAAAGGACAGCGTCTGCGTTGTCTGCCAGCGATCGATCGAATGGGTCGTCCCGGCCAGTGCCGCGCAGCCCAGCGGATTTTCATTTAAAAGCTCCAGTGCATTTTCAAGCCGTTTTTTATCTCGCCCAAACATATTCTCATAAGCGCCCATGTGGTACGCAAAGGTGACCACCTGCGCCCGCTGCAGATGCGTATAGCCCGGCATTAAACAGGGATGCTCGCTGCCCTTTTTGTGCAAAGCATCAATCATCATCTGCACCTTATCAACCAAGATTTCTGCCTGATCACGCGCATACATGCGCATATCCAGCGCTACCTGATCGTTGCGGCTGCGGCCGGTGTGCAGCTTTTTGCCTACTTCCCCAATCCGGCGGATCAGCTCAGCCTCTACAAAAGTATGAATATCCTCAGCATCTTCCGCTTTGCCGGACAGCTCCAATTTGCCCTCACCGATATCCTCCAGAATGCCGGTAAGCCCCTGCATAATCGCCTCTGTTTCCTCCCGGCTTATAATCTGCTGCTTTCCCAGCATCAGCACATGGGCAATGCTGCCCGTCAAATCCTGTTCATATAACCGATAATCAAATGGAAAAGAAGAATTGAAATCCTCCATCATTTGATTTTCCTGCTGACGAAACCGTCCTCCCCAAAGCTTCATATTTTTTCTCCATTCCTGCTCTTCAGCTCAATCTGTGCGATTTCCGGTGCGATGCCGATTCTGGGCCCTCCCAGTCCGCAGCTTACGAGCATATGTGTCTTTCCTTTTTGATATGCACCATGTGTATAATGAGGCAGCCACCCCTGTCCAGGCGCCAGAAGGCGGCGGCCTCCCGGCAGTTTCATCAGTCCTCCATGGGCGTGCCCTGCCAGCACCAGATCCAGCTCCAGCTCCTCATACAGCTCCAAAAGCTCCGGCCTGTGCCCCATTGCAATGCGGTACGCATTTCCCTCTAAGGACTTGACTGCCCTCGTGTATTCTTGTTTTATCTTTTCATACTGCGCCGGCTCTTCTCTGAGCGGCGTATGATATGAAGTCACAAATCCGGTAAGCGCGATCCGGTCACTGCCGCGCTCCAAAACCGTACTTTGGTTGAGCAGCATATGCACTCCCATTTTCTTTAATGAACACAGCATTTTGGTCTTATGCCAGGCTCTGGCTTCATGATTGCCGATAATTCCATATACCGGCGCCAGCGGCAAAAGTCCGCGCACCAGCGTGTCAACGCAGTCCTGATCCCGTTTTTGGTAATCCATGTCAATCCAGTCTCCGGTAACCAGAATCAAATCCGGCTGCAAACTCCGAACCGCTTCAATGAGCTTTTTTTGGCCTCGGCCAAACCAGCGCCCGTGCAAATCTGAAATCTGCACAATACAGTATCCATTAAATGCAGGCGGAATCCTGCGGCTTGCAATCCGGTAACGCCGAACAACAAGCCGGTCTGCTCCCGGCAAATAATTTAACAATTCTACAATGCGGCTTAGCACCTTTCGGGCGGGGTTTCTTCTGTCTTTTGGATTCACGCTGTACCTCTCCTGATTTTATGCTTTCTGCCTATTATACCGCGCTTTGAGATGGCGGTCAATACTTTCCGCACTGGCTGCCCCACACAGCTTCTCCTGCACGTACGATCTGACACCGGTTACTGCAGTCCGTGCATTCAAAGACTTTCATCTCCCCCGTCATCTTCTGTGCCAGCGGATGATAGCGACTGCTTTTTCCGCTTTGTTCCAGTTCCTCCTGCGCCAAAATGGCAGCTCCCCATGCTCCCATCACATCAAACTACCGGGGCACGATAATCGGGGTCTGCAGCTCTTCGCCAAAGGCCTGAACAATCCCCGGATTGGCGGCCACGCCGCCCTGAAACAGCACCGGAGCTTCGATCTGCTTTCCTTTTGCTAAATTCGATAGGAAATTGCGGACGAGCGCCTGACAAAGCCCCCGCAAAATATCCTCCACCTGCTCGCCTTCCTGCTGTTTGTGAATCATGTCAGACTCGGCAAATACGGCGCAGCGGCCGGCAATGCGTACAGGATGCTGGGATTGCATAGCCAGCGGCCCCAGCTCGGCAATGTCAATGCCGAGGCGTCCTGCCTGCCGGTCTAAAAAAGAACCGGTCCCGGCGGCGCAGACCGTATTCATGGCAAAATCCTGCACAATTCCGTTTTGCAGCCAGATCAGCTTGCTGTCCTGCCCCCCGATCTCCAGCACTGTCCGGACGTCAGGCACCTGCGTGGTGGCCGCAATCGCATGTGCCGTGATTTCATTTTTAATTACATCTGCACCGATCAGCGCGCCAATGAGTTTCCGCCCGCTTCCTGTGACGCCGGCGCCCAGTACCTCAAACGCCCCTGCCTGCTGCTCGAGCTGCTCCATTCCGCTGCGCAGGCTGTCTACTGGCTTTCCATGTGAACGGATATAGAGCTTATGAGCAATGCTTTTATCCTCGCGCATCAAGACCAGATTGGTGCTCACAGAGCCCATGTCAATTCCCATATAATATGCATTCATCCTGCTTTTCTCCTTCTTTTCAGCATATCCGTAAAAGCCTCAAGCCTCGTCTGATTGCCGGCCTGACCGCTATGCTCATCCAGCACCAGCCGCAAGACGGGGATGGGCGTATCCTGCTGCATGCCTGCCAAAATACCGTCTGCAACAATCTCCGGCATACAGCTGAGCGGATATACCTGAATCAATCCATCAAAACCTTCTGCCAGCATTTGCTGACTCGCGCCAATCGTCTCCTGTGCAAAGCCGCCGATTCCCCTTGCCAGATAAGGTCTGGCGGCCTTATTTTGCGCCCGGTTCCCGGTAAGCAAATGCAGCAAATAGCTGCTTAGCTCAATGGATCGCCGCGTGAGCACTCCCATCTCTGCCAAACGCTCCTGCAGTCCGTGATTGATCAGCGGATCTACAGTTGAATAGATGTCTCCTACGATGCCGACCCGCAGCAGATCCTGCGGCGGCGTTTTCGGCTGCCATGCCTTGCACTGCTCTTGCAGTCTGGCTGTGAGAAGGCTAAAACTATCGGCTGCTTCCGCCTTTGGCGGCCTCCGGCCGGTCTCGGCAATCACGCGCAGGCGCAGCGCTTCCCATTTGTCGAGCCACTGCATGGCCCGCCAGCCCTTGAGCAGAAGACGCGCCGTTCTGGCCTCTGAGCAGCCGATCAGACGGCTCAGATCCTTGATAAACTGCAGGCGGCTGCCTTCCGGTGCTTCCATGCTGAGCACGCGCATCGCGCTCCCCTGCTGCTGCAAAATGGTCTGCATCATAGGCGCAAAGTAGCCAAACCGACAGGGACCACTGCCCCCTAAAAAGAGAGCCGTATCGGCGCCTTGCCGCTCTGCCAGCACAAACTCTCCCAGCATCCGCTTCATCGGCAGACACACCCCTTCCGGTGAAAGGCGCGCCCCAATGGTCAGCGCCTCCTCCAGCTTTGCCTGCGGCGCTGTATATGCAATATTTTCTTGCCGGCAAAGCGTCTCCAGCACAATGCCTACGCTGCCAAAATTAGGAAAACAAACCTTCATGCTCCGGCTCTCCTTTCTCTGCGTTCTATCATATCCAAAAAGGCCTCTATCCGCGTCTCAAATCCGGCCTCGCCCGTCTGTTCATCCAGCGTCAGCGCCAGATAGGGAATTTCCTTTTTCTGCAGAAACTCCCGGCAATACGTTTCAATATACGAATCCGGCCCGCAGCCAAAGGCTGAAAGCAGGATGTAGCCTGCCGCCTTCTGTCCATCGTCCAGCGGTCGCTGCATGGCATATGCCATGTCGTGTCCGCTCTGCCAAAACATAAATTTAGGGTAGATCTCCTCTCCTTGCAGCAGCTGATGCTGCTGCCGTGAAGTAAAAGTCTGATATCCTCGTGCCTGCAGTTTTTCAGCCAGATGAAAATTGATAAACGGGTCCTCGGTCAGATAAGTGTGGCCGAGGATGCCGATTGTTTTTTGTTCTTTTGAGGATAGCGGCTTTTCTTTTTGCTGAAGCGACCATTTGCGCAGCGCCAGTGCAAAAGCCTTTTGGGCCTGCTTTTTACTGGCTCCCAGCTTATGCGCCGTTTCATAATAAGGCGCCGGATCTGCGACGTTTTCTTCTATGACGGGGCTGAGCAGCGGCGGCAGATCCCTGCCTGTCTGAAAAATCAGTTCCGGCAGTCCTGCCGATTTGGGACAAGCAAAGGTTGCAGGTGTGAGTTTTACAACTCGAGGCAGAAAAATGTAATCGACGCCTTTTTCTTTTAAATTTTCTACATGTCCTCGCAGAATTTTGAGCGGCAGACAAGCGCCGTCCACCATTTTCTTAGCTCCGCAGTCTAATATCTCACGATTGCTAAGATCTGATAATATGACCTGTGCGCCCAGCTTTTCTAAAAATGTGTACCATAAGATGCCGTACGAATAAAAATGCATCGCTCTTGGCAGTCCAATTTTCATTGCATCCTCCATTTCAAAGCAATTTGTATTTGGTAATCATTTCTATTTTGACCACTTTTTTCAGCCCTATACAGGCAAAACAAAATAAATCAAACTTCGATGAAGAATAACTACGCTTTTGCGTACATGCCCTTGGAGGATTGGGGCGGTGATATGTACGCAAAAAAGAAATTGCATACATGTGGCATATCTGTTTTCAAGGACGATATGTATGCAAATCACGACATTGCGTACAACTCTTTTCCTTATACTCCTCATAACATGTACGCAAAACCGAAAATTGCGTACAGAAAATCTCTTATTTCATAAACGTACATGTATGCAATTTCTTTTTCGCATACATGTACGTTTAATTTTGTAAACTATGCTTGTACGCAAACGTCGTATATCTTGACAATCGCTTCTCTATACGCTATACTAAATGCACTCAAAATTGTTTGCAGCCCTTTAACGGGGATGTCAAGGTTTCGACGGGGGTCGTTGAGGCTTTGGGAGCCATCCGCAGGTTGGTCTGCGTAACAACCAAACCTTAAATATAAACGCAAACAATAACGAAAACGCTTACGCGTTCGCAGCTTAATTAAAAGCTGCCGTCCCGCCCAGAGCGCCTACTCTTTGGATCCGGGGTGTTATCATAACGTAGGGAACTTTTCATCCTAAGCTTTGCGGATGACAAAGAACTCATGAAGCTACCAAGGCTTTGATCCTGTCGGCAGGAGCTGGGCCAAGGGAAATGCAAAATACCGACTATGATGGTAGCGCCTAGGGCGGATGGGCTTTCGGACAGGAGTTCGATTCTCCTCATCTCCACTCAAAAGTCTCGAATCGGATTCGAGACTTTTTTTATTCTTATCTGCGAGGTACTGATCATGAAACAGCTAACCGATTTTGACCGCATTCCTCTTGCCGTTTTGCCAACACCGCTCTACAAACTGGAAACGCTGAGCCGTGAGCTGGGTAAACATATCTATATCAAACGGGACGATATGACCGGCATTGCCCTCGGCGGCAACAAGGTGCGCAAACTGGAATTTTTACTCGCTGACGCGAAAAAGAAAGGCGCGGATATTGTCCTGACCGCCGGCGGTCCACAGTCCAATCATGCCATGCTGACAGCAGCCTGCGCCTCTCGCCTGGGCATGCAATCCATTCTCTTTTTAAAAAAACGAGGAGTGCTGCAGGGTGGAAACCTGACGCTGGATCACATTTTAGGCGCTCAGGTTATGCTGATCGATACAGACTCCTATGATGAGATTTACGCCGAAATGAACCGCTTCATGGACTTACTGCGCTCACAGGGCCATACGCCCTATTTCATACCGGTCGGCGGCTCTGTGCCTTTGGGGTGCTTAGGGTATGTAGCGTGTGCACAGGAAATTGCGCAGCAATGCAGCGCCCTGCATATTCATCCTGACGCTATCCTAAGCGCAGTCGGCTCCGGCGGCACCTATGCCGGCATCACACTTGGTACTAAACTCTTTTTACCTCATACCCGCTCTGTCGG
>CANOUM010000036.1 GCA_947570515.1 uncultured Clostridia bacterium | reverse complement strand
AGTTGCATTGATTCCAGATATCGATCCAAATCGATATCGTATATATCCATTTGCTATTTCTGAATAATTAGATATAAAGGTTGGAAGTTCATAAACTGCTATATAGAGAATACTGATAATAGAAGTAATCTCAATGACATGTGCAGTGAATTCCTTAATCCTTTTTTGACTATTTTTCACAAAAAAACTGATACATACAATACTGATACTCATAAGTAAAAAATATTGGGCACTGAATCCTCCTTTATAGGGAGATACTGTACCATTGATCAGTAACAATCCAAAAACAGACAACAGCCACAGGTCATATATATCCAGCACCAGCTTCTTTTCTATTCTCACTATATACCCTGCATAACCAAGACTGATCAAGGCTATGCAGCTATATAAGATGACGGCACTTCCACTTGTCAAACACAGGCTTGAAAAAAGCAACAGGGCTGTAAGAACGACTGGAATATAGTGCTTATAATCTATATTTCTCAACTTTAAATCCATACTTGCTCCTTTCATCCCTATTACTTAACAATTTCTTTAATATACTCTTCCCAGGCAGTAAATATCCTTTCTTTCGAATGTGATTTACATATCTCTTTTTCTTTTAAACAAAGATTCAAATCATAGCTTTCCAGGGCCTGCATCATATATTGTTTCAACTGCTCTATATCATTTAACATTGCCTCTATTAGTGCATTGGGCATTCCTTCATAATCTGAGGTCATAACAAATAGTCTCGATCCATAGATCCGATCCAATACATCCTTATATGTTCCTTTTAAGAAAATTTTATTTTCCATATGAAGCTCTTGAATCAGATTCTCCAGCTCGTCTTTTAAAGGCCCGTCTCCATAGATCTCGAGACTATACTCCTTATACGCACCGCTAATCTCTGCAAAAGCCTGAATCAGCAATTTTTGATTTGTTTGCGGGTTTAGACGCCCCACTGTTACAATTCTATGATCCGGCTCATGAACTAAAGCATAATCATCATGTTTAATATAAGTAGGATTATGTATAACGACGGATTTTTCTCTAATTGGCTCTGAAAAGTAAGCCTGTGCATCTTGAGTTTGGAAGACTATGCCGTCTATATGCCTTACCAGTATCTTCCGCATCCACTTTGCAACTTTCCCATATTCTTTGTCCGGATCATTACGCTCTGAATAGATAGCTTTTATTCCTTTTATCCAGATAGAGGGCAAAGCATAAAATAGCGGATGTAAAAAAAAGCTAATGATCAAGTCCGGTTTATATTTTTTTATCATCCGCTTGGTATTAACGTATATTTGATAATGTGTATATAACTTATTTTTCTTTATGATTGCATTTCCTTCATATGTAACTTTATCGGATATATCATATACAGCATCATCTCCCTGAACGGATGCCAGGGTAACATCATACTGTCTCTCTGCTAACCAATTTGCTAAATTAACGATTGATTTTTCAGCTCCCCCAAATGCATTACCGCCCTTATTTTTACTAATACACGCTAATAATAATATCTTCATGTTTCCTCCAAGTCATGTATACTAATACTACGATAAAAATCCATCAATTTAAGTGCTTCCTGCTTTATATCATATCCCTTTTTTCTGACAAGATCTACTGTATCTCTGTTTTGACCTAAATCAATATTCATAACGATATCTGCCCATCTTTCAGCATTATCATCTAACGATACATACGTAGTTTGAACAAGATCTGCTTCTTTTGTTATTGTATCGCTGAAAACACAGGGCAGTCCAGCGGTTTGTGCCTCAACACTGGCAAGAGAAAGTCCCTCGTAAATAGATGGCTGAACAAAAATATCCATGCAGCTGTAGATACGATTTACATCCGTTCTTTTTCCCGCAAATATCACTCTATGCTCAATTCCAAGTTGTATGCTTTTTTCTCTTAATGTTTCTTCTAAAGACCCTTCTCCAACCAATAATAGCTTATAATGCAAATTTTGCTTTAACAATTTTTCTAATATGTCTAACAGAAATTGATGATTTTTTTCTCTTTCTAACCTACCGACAGTTCCTATCACAATATCATCATCTTCTAGCTGAAATAAGGACCTATATCTTTTGCGGTTTTCTATTTTATATCCATATCGTTCCACATCGATAGCATTATGAATGAGCAGATATTGATTGTTTAAAAATATCTTTTTTCCATAGTATTTGTTAGCTGCTTCTTCTGAACACGCCGCTCTATAATTACATATTTTGTTAGCAAAATAACATAATATTCTGTTTCTAAATGATGATTTTTTATTGCTTCCAAATGCACTGGAGTGTGCATGTATAACAATAGATGAAATGCCATTTCTTTTCACTACCGGCACAAACAAAGGAGCCAAAAAAACTTCGTGTATATGCAGTATCTGATGTTCTCCCTTTTGTTGTTCAAAAAAAGAAAAAACTTCTTTTTCGTACTTCCAAGACAGTCTCGGTCTATTGATTTTATAAATCCTGCCACCCAGCGCAGTTATTTCATTCTTAAAAGTATTCGTATCAAATTCATCAAAATATACAAAATCAAATTGGATAAGGTTTCGGTCAATATTACGATAATAATTCATGATTACATTCATAATGCCATTACTAACGCGTATATTAGACACCAAATGCAAAATCCTCATATTGTTTTCATCCCTCAAATCATTTAATCTTAAATACCTTTAAAAATCCCCAATATGCTATATGAAAACCTGCTCTAAACACATTGAGATGCTCAATTTCCCTGTATAATTGCCAGTGATATTTAATTAGACTTAATTTGTTACTTGATATTGAATTATTTCTTATCCTGTACTGCATAAGGATTTCATCAAATCCATATATGTACTGCTCTTTTTTCAGCATCTGCAGCCATAACGCATCATCATTTCTTTTTCTAATATTGGGAACCTTAAATTTTCCCATATGATCCACATTATACATAACCGTTGAATTGCCCACCGGACAATCCAAAAGCAATCGGTTATAATTAGTTTTGGGAATGCATTTAAGCACCTTTCCCAGCTTTTGATTTTGCTCATCAATTTGTTCATAAGAGGTGCATGAAAAATTGATATGCTGCTCTTCCATAAAGTTTAATTGTCTTTCTAATTTAGTGCTCATCCACAGATCATCACTGTCAAGAAAAGCCATGTAGTTTCCTTTCGCCATCTCCATTGCTTTTGTTCTTGCCACTGCTGCACCGGAATTAGACTCTAATTTATAATATCGAATTCGCTGATCCAAATCGGTATACCTTTTTACAATTTCTTCTGTTTGATCGGTTGACTGATCATCCACAATGATCATCTCCCAATTGGTATACGTTTGGTTGATGACTGATTTGATGGTGTCTTCTATATATGCTCCGCAATTATATGTTGGTGTAATCACTGATACTAATTGATTCATTTTATTTACCATATCCCGTTATCTATTTAATGATTGCTAAAACTGTTTCAAACATGGTCTTAATTTCCTGAAAAAAACTGAACTGTTTGATGCTTTCTAAATTATATTTCATTTTTTCAGGCAATATTTGATGTATATATACCTGATCTACATGTTCAGAAGTCTCTAGAAGCTGTGCTTCATCTTTATATTGAATACTAGCCTGACTGGTTAATCCCGCCGGCATCAATAACGTAGCATACATTTCGGCTGTATATGCACTGACATAGCGAGGTACTTCGGGTCTTGTCCCTACAAAACTCATATCTCCCATAATAATATTAATTAGCTGAGGGATCTCATCTAATCGATATTTTCTAAGTACTCTTCCTATTTTGGTAACGCGTGTATCATGATGCATGGTAACCTGCGTTCCCAGACTCTCTGCATCAGCAACCATCGTTCTAAATTTAAAAATACGAAATTTACGGCCATATCGTGTTACTCGCTCTTGTCTAAAAAAGACTCCGCCTTTTGAATCGGCGGCAATTGCTATAGAAATTCCTATTAAAACAGGAAACAGGAGGATTAACATAAAACCCGCACCTAAGAGATCAAAGCCTCTTTTGCATATAAGACTTACTCTTTTCTTTCGCAGATACTCATAATACGGACGCACTTCCTCTGCTTGCATATAACCAGGCAGATCTTCCCATTTTTTCATAAACTACTTTCCTTAAAATAATATATTAAATATAATGTTCAACTATATTTTTGTAAGACTGAATAACATACTCTATCATTTCATCTGTTAGTTTTGTATGCAGCGGCAATGTAATTTCATTTGCAAAATGATCATATGCGTTCGGGTATTCTTTAATATCAAAACCAAGCTTTTTATATGCTGTATGCATGGGAAGCGGCTTATAATGCACATTACATGCAATATCAGCTTCTGCCATCTTCATAATAATCTCATTTCTTTGCTCTAAACTAATATCAGGAACTCGTGTTAAATATAAATGCCCGGAGGATCTCCATTCTTCTGTATAATGAGACAGAGTCTCAATCCCAAGCGGCCTGAATGCCGCATCATATTGCTTTATGATTTCCTCTCTTCTCTCCAGCAGCGCAGGATAGCGTTCAAATTGCTTAAGTCCTATTGCTGCTGCGATATCTGTCATATTACATTTATAGTATGGGCCCACAATATCATATTCCCATGCCCCCAACTGTGTTTTGGCAAGAGCATCTTTAGATTGCCCATGAAGCGACAGTAGCTGAAGCTGTTTATAAATCTCCTCATTACTGACTCCAGCGATCGTTCTCCATGTAAGCGCTCCTCCCTCTGCTGTTGTAAAATTCTTCACAGCATGAAATGAAAAACTAGAAAAATCCGCAATATTGCCGATCATTTCATCATGCCACCGCGCTCCAAACGCGTGAGCAGCATCTGCACACACAGCAATTCTTCCGATTGCCTCCTGCAGCTTATTGGCGGGGCGAAAACATGCTTTTTTTCTCTCTACAATCGCAAAGATTCTATCATAATCACAAGGCACGCCCCCAAGATCTACCGGAATAATCGCTTTTGTTTTTTCATTGATTGCATCTTCAAGTGCATCATAATCCATTTCAAAGCTATCTTTTTGCGTATCAATCAAAACAAGCTTTGCCCCCACATGACACACAATAGAAGCCGATGCCGTATATGTATAAGCCGAAGTAATCACCTCGTCCCCTTCTCCAATTCCCAAAAGATGCAGCGCCATCTCAGCACATGCCGTTTGTGAATTCAAACAAACGCATTTTTCTGTTCCTATCCAAGCAGCTATTTTCCGTTCAAGTTCCTTTGTCCTTGGTCCTGTTGTGATCCAGCCGCTACGCAAAGCTTCCACCACTTCATTCATTTCAAGCTCGGATATATCCGGCGGTGAAAAAGGTATCTTCATCATTTTCTTTCCCTTCATCATCACAGTTTTGCTTTTCAGCTTTCTTCTCTAACTTCTTTCATCAGTTCCCTGTACGTCTGGCCCTTTTTTTCACTTCCATTTTTTCCTGCAGGAGAAAATGTTGGAACAATCTGCTTAATCAGCTTCTCCAAGCGTTCCTCATCATTCTCATAACTCACAACCATCAACTCTTGCATCTGCGTCAAAAAATGCTCCACATTAAAAGGAATCGGTCTTCCAATATGAATTAAGTGATTAGGCGTGGTCTGCATCCCCTCTTCTTCCATCAGCTTTTCTTCATAAAGCTTTTCCCCCGGCCGAAGGCCCGTATAGACCACAGGGATATCGATATCCGGCTTATAGCCGGAAAGTTTGATGAGATTTCTGGCAAGCGTGTCAATTTTCATCGGCGCTCCCATATCGAGTACGAAAATCTCACCACCGGCGGCATAGGCTCCAGCCTGCAGCACCAAACTGACCGCTTCCGGAATTGTCATGAAATATCGAATCACATCCGGATGTGTCACAGTCACCGGTCCCCCAACCGCAATCTGCTTCTTAAAAAGCGGGATCACCGAACCATTACTCCCCAGCACATTTCCAAAGCGGACAGCCACAAATTCTGTTTGTGCGCCTGCAATATGCTTTTCAATCTCCAGCATACTGCCATCCTCATCCTCCTGATGGGCATGCAAAATAGGGAGTACATCTATACATCCCGTCTTTACAGCGCGGTCAAAAGACTGAATCACCATCTCACAAAGACGCTTGCTGGCTCCCATAATGTTAGTAGGATTTACTGCCTTATCGGTACTGATCAGCACAAAGCGCTTGCATCCATATTTTAACGCCGCATAAGCGGTTTTATAGGTACCAATCGTATTATTTTTAATTGCCTCACACGGGCTTCCTTCCATCAGCGGTACATGTTTATGTGCTGCCGCATGATACACAATATCCGGACGATATGTATCAAATATGTTATTAACTCTTCTGCTATCACGCACGGATCCAATTAAAACAACTAAATTGAGTTTGGGATATTTTCTTTTAAGCTCCTGCTCAATTTCATAGGCATTATTTTCGTATACATCAAAAATAATTAAACGTTTTGGATCATGCGCCGCAATCTGCCGGCATAACTCGCTGCCGATCGATCCGCCTCCACCAGTAATGAGAATCGTTTTGCCATTTAAATGATGAAAAATTTCTTCTGTATTAACACGAATCGGCTCTCTGCCCAGCAGATCCTCCACCGATACATCTTTCATTGCTCCAACCGTCACTTCGCCGGTCACCAGCTGATACATTCCCGGCAAATTTTTCAGTACGCAGCCCGTTTCTTTACAGATATTTAAAATATCCCTTTTTTGTTCCGCAGTAGAACTGGGAATCGCTACATATATTTTATCGATCTGATATTTCTCTACATTAACAAGAATATCATCTCTTCCGCCTACAATCGGAATACCATCCACAAATCGATTCCATTTATTAGGATTATCATCAATGATACAGCATACGATCTCTTTCAGCTCATCCGCATGCAGAATATCCCTTAAAATCATCTGCCCGGCGCTTCCCGCTCCGATCAGCATCACGCGGCTCGCTCTTGCTTCTTCCTGACTTTTACTTCTTCGGCTGCGCTCTAATAAAAGAAAACGATAAGAAAAACGAACCCCTAAGATCAAGCCGAATTGAATTAAAGCTCCAAAGCAATAATATGAAATGGGCATACGTTCAAACAGTACTGTAATGCCAATGGCATGAAAAAGAAATGTCAACACAGAAGTGGCGGCCGTTCTTAACAGTTCACTGTAACTGGCAAAGCGCCAGACACTCCTGTACAATCGAAGCCACTTAAATATAATAATACAAAAAACAGTATAAATCGGTGTAAAATACAAATAAGCTTTTAAATATACTGACGGAATAGCTGAAAAACGGCAATCAAACCGAAGCCACAAAGCGATAAAATAGGCAATATTAACGGCTAACACATCATAAATCACCAGCCAAATTGCAATCATCTGCCAGTGTTCAATTCGTCTGCGAGGATACGCCTGACTCCCCCGCTGATCATTCATCCCCTTTTGATGATGATCTATATGAAAATTATTTGACATTTTCTCAGTTCCCCTTATTTAGAGTAAGCTTCGCTGCGCAGTCAAAATTTCTCTCGCACACCAATCCAATAGATATACATAATAATATGATCACGTAAAATACATAAGTCTTCCATGATATCTTCTGTGATCACTTTTGCAAAGCTATTTCTCATTATTGTGATACTAAACCCAAGTTTAGTATGAGTATTATACCGCGTTTAACCTTTAAGTTCAATACCCATACCTCTCAAATTTTCACATATCTCGCTTTAATTCTGCATATTCCAAGGCTTTTTTCCAAATCTTTCTAAAAATGCACTCTGCTTCCTTGTACTCCTCTCTGGTTTTTGTTACAGTATATGTATTCTATCACCCAATCCCCGAAGAGTAACATACTAAATTATGTAACCTTTTCCCGTGATAGAATACTCATCGCTCCGGTCATCGTGCTTCGACCGGAGCGATGTTGTATATAAAGTAGTAATTTCACTTCCCGAAGTATACATCATGGCGTATACCTCATAAACTTTGTACAATTATGATAAATTTTATCAAAGGAGAAATTTATCATGAGAAAACATATTCGTGAGGCGTACAAAAATTATGTTAGGGTCGAATTATTAAAAACAAGAAACCTTCTAAAGCTCTCACAGGAACAAATGGCATCCATTCTGAAAATGAGCGGACGAGCCTATACTGCATTAGAATCCGGCCAAAGCTGCTGCAGTCAGGTTACATTAGTACTCTATTTAACGCATTGCTGTCCAGATGTAAATGCTTTTATAACCGGTCTGCTTGAAGCAATTAGCCAAGCAGAAAAAGAGATCGCCTAATTAATTATTTCGATCTATTATTATTTAAGTATAAAGACTGTAGATTTTCACTGCTCTTTTCTTGACAGCCCTCGTCTCCTATACTATAATAGATCGGGAATACACTAAAAAGGCTTCCCCGTAACCGGAAGCCCTTTTCTGTTTCCTCGCTGCCGTCCGTTTTTGGAAAGGCGCGAACCATTGGCGGCTCTGCCGCTAAAATACACCTTATAAAGGATGGAGAATTATGATTAGAGCAATTGTTGGAGCGAACTGGGGCGATGAGGGTAAAGGTAAAGTTACCGATATGCTCGCCAGCCAGTCCGATATTGTAATCCGTTTTCAGGGCGGTGCCAACGCAGGCCATACGATTATCAATGAGCATGGTCGTTTTGCACTGCATCTGCTGCCCTCCGGCGTTTGCTATCCGCACACCGTAAACATTCTGGGCAATGGTGTGGCACTGGATATTCCCAAGCTCATTCATGAGCTGGAAACTGTAAAAGAACGAGGCATCAATCCGCATATTCTGGTATCGGACCGCGCTCAAATTGTCATGCCCTATCACGTTCTTCTCGATACATACGAAGAGGAGCGCCTGGGCGCCGCTGCTTTCGGTTCAACCAAATCGGGTATCGCTCCCTTCTTTTCAGATAAATACGCCAAAATCGGCATTCAGGTAAATGAGCTGTTTTATCCGGAAGAGCTGAAGGAAAAGCTTGCACGCGTATGCGAGCTTAAAAACCTGCAGCTTGAGCATATTTACCACAAGCCGCTGTTAAACGCTGAGGAGCTGTTTGCCACCTTGATGGAATACAAAGATATGATCGCTCCCTATGTATGCGACACCAACGTATATCTGCGGGACGCTGTAGCCGCTGGCAAGACCATTTTGCTGGAGGGGCAGCTGGGAACGCTGAAGGATCCTGATTTTGGCATCTATCCCATGGTCACTTCTTCTTCGCCTCTGGCCGGCTATGGCGCCGTGGGCGCAGGACTTCCGGCGCGCTTGATTACCGATGTTGTTGCAGTGACCAAGGCTTATTCCAGCGCCGTAGGCGCAGGTGAGTTCGTGTCCGAAATCTTCGGTGACGAAGCACAAGAACTGCGAATTCACGGCGGTGATAAAGGCGAATTTGGTGCAACCACCGGACGCCCCCGCCGTGTAGGCTGGTTTGACTGTGTTGCAAGCCGCTACGGTGTACAGTGTCAGGCTGCTACGCAGGTTGTACTGACGGCGATTGATTGCCTGTCCTATCTGGATGAGATTCCGGTATGCGTTGGCTATGAAATTGATGGAAAAATCGTTAAAGATTTCCCGGTAACACCTGTGCTGAAAAAAGCTAAGCCTGTATTAAAAGTATTTCCCGGCTTCAAAAAAGACATCCGCGGCATTACCCGTTTTGAGGATCTGCCCAAAGAAGCACAGGATTATGTGCTCTTCATCGAACAAGAGCTTGGTGTACCGATTACCATGGTATCCACAGGCCCCAAGCGTGAAGAAATTATTCACCGATAAGCTAAGGAGGTTTCATGGAAAAAGTATTAGTGCTTGATTTTGGCGGTCAGTATAATCAGCTGATTGCCCGCCGCGTTCGTGATCAACATGTGTATTGCGAGATCCTGCCCTATACGACTTCTCTTTCCCAGATCAAAGAGGCTGGTTATAAAGGCATCATTTTCACAGGCGGACCAAACAGCGTATACTTAGAAAGCTCTCCACACTACACAGCGGATATTCTCAATCTGGGCGTCCCTGTACTCGGTATCTGCTATGGCGCTCAGCTCATGGCCTATATGTTAAACGGCGCCATTTCTCAGGCTCCTAACAAAGAATACGGTCACGTTGAGGTCACTGTTTCTTCTGAAAGTCTCTTATTCAAAGACATCCCCTCTAAAAGCATCTGCTGGATGAGCCATACCGATTATATCTCTCAGGCTCCCGATGGCTTTACCGTATCCGCTTCTACCGCAAATTGTCCTTGCGCCGCTATGGAATCTGTTTCCCGCGGCTTGTATTCCGTCCAATTTCATCCGGAGGTGACGCATTCTGAATATGGTAATCAGCTCCTTCACAACTTCCTGTTTGAAATCTGCGGCTGCAGCGGTGATTGGGTCATGGACAGCTTTATAGAAGATACTGTTGCGCGCCTGCGCGAACAGATTGGCGATCGCGGCGTTGTGCTCGGCCTTTCCGGCGGAGTCGACTCTTCCGTGGCCGCTGCCCTTCTGAGCAAGGCTGTGGGTAAACAGCTCACCTGTGTATTTGTTGATCAGGGACTGATGCGCAAAGATGAAGGCGATTTTGTAGAAGAGACCTTTACTCGATTATTTGATATGAATTTTGTGCGTATCAACTGTCAGGAGCAATTTCTCTCTAAGCTGAAGGGGGTCGTTGATCCCGAAGATAAGCGGAAGATCATTGGTACTGAATTTTACAAAGTATTCTGGGATGAAATTCGCGCCCGCTATTCCAACGGCTTCTTTGCTCAGGGAACCATTTATCCTGACCGCATTGAAAGCGGCAAAGGTGATGCAGCTACAATTAAAACGCATCACAATCAGGTGGCCATGCCTTCCGATATTCAATTTGTCGGCATTGTGGAACCTCTGCAGGATCTCTTCAAAGATGAGGTACGCCGTGTAGGCGAGAAGCTGGGTATTCCGCGTGAACTGGTTTGGCGTCAGCCCTTCCCCGGCCCTGGTCTCGGGGTTCGCGTAATTGGTGAGGTGACGGCTGAGCGCGTGAAAATTCTGCAAGAAGCCGATGCTGTGCTGCGCGATGAAGTGGCTAAAAGCCATTATGATGATGAGCTGGCTCAGTTCTTTGCCGTTCTGCCCGGTGTGAAAACGGTTGGTGTTATGGGCGATGCCCGTACTTATGATGAACTCATTGCCATCCGTGCTGTAACAACGGATGACTTTATGACAGCCGATTGGGCAAAGATTCCATATGATCTTTTGGGACGCATTTCCAATCGTATTATTAACGAGGTAGATCATGTAAACCGCGTAGTATATGATATCACGTCTAAACCGCCAGGAACGGTGGAATGGGAGTAGAGATCATAAAAATCCAGTATTTATGCGGGTTTGCGGCACTTTAAGAAGTGGTTTGTGAGTAAAGAGTATTATCTTTTGGCTCACAAATAACACCATATTAACATGAAACCCCGTACTGACGGAATGAAGTCAGTACGGGGTTTTTGTCGTTTGGTGAATTATTTCAGTTTGTCCTTAAAGGCTTCTACAAGAACATCGCTTAGTTCTTGTGACGGAACTTTTGCAAATTGTTGTGTGGTGTCTTTTTCTGGATAAGTATAACGCCACTCATCGTATTGCTCTTTAGAAATCTCACAGTTTCTGTATTTCTCGGCTTGCTCTGCCCATGAAGCAAGCATTCGAAAAACAGAACGGTCAACATTCGGCTTATTGCCGTCAAAGACGATATGCACCTCATTTTCGCTCTTTTCTACCCTTACACCGTATAAATCTTCAACGGCAAAGAGGGTGTGTATAAAGCCGAAATAACTGTCGATATCAGGGATTTTCAGAGCTAAAGGCGAAACCTCAAGCACATCTGCAAGAGTTTTTACCAAATCTTCTTTTGGTGTTCTTGAACCTGACTCATACTGTGCCATACGGATATCGGCAGTCTTTTGCGGAAATCCCACCGCCTGACCAAGCCATTTTTGTGTCATACCACGCAGATTTCGCATAAAGCGTATTCTTTTGCCGATTGCCCTCAAAAGGTTTAAAAAGCGTCCGCTTTAT
>CANOUM010000035.1 GCA_947570515.1 uncultured Clostridia bacterium | reverse complement strand
GGCTTCGGAAGGTGACAGACTTGCCTACGCGGTGCTGGGAATCGGGATTAACGTGTGGCAGCCGGAAGGAGGTTTTCCTGCAGAGCTTGCATCGGTGGCAGGAAGTGTTATGGAAGAAGAAAAGAAGGAAAGACACCTCAGAAGCCGCCTGGCAGCGGCTGTGCTGAATGAATTTATGTTGATTTATCCGAAGCTTACAGAGAAAAAATTCATGGATCTGTATCGGAAACGTTCGTTTTTGATTGGGAAAACGATTAAGCTTTTGCGTGCGGATCATGAAGAGCTGCCAGGATATCCGCCGGTAAAGGTGATTGGCATTGGCGATGATGCGCAGCTGCTTATTGAGCTTCCCGATGGAAAGAGGCAGGAGGTATACTGCGGTCAGGTAAGCGCAAGGATATTATAAAGGAGGAATAGAATGGCACTCATTCATGCAAACTTTTATTCAGAAACACTGGGGATGGAGCGGTCTATGGACGTTATTTTGCCTCAGGTTCAAAATGGAGTTGGTCAAAGCGGTGAAAAAACAGCATCCAAGGTGCCGGTACTCTATCTGCTGCATGGTGCATCGGATGATCAGACGATCTGGCAGCGCAGAACGTCGATTGAACGATATGCAGTGGCTAAAGGACTTGCGGTGGTGCTGCCCTGCACAGATTTAGGATTTTATACGGATATGAAATACGGCTATGATTTTTATCAGTTTTTTAGTAGGGAGCTGCCGCGAGTCGTGCATGAGTTTTTTCCGATGATTTCAGAAAAAAGAGAGGATACCTTTGTTGCAGGATTGTCGATGGGAGGATTTGGCGCGTTTAAACTGGCGATCAATTGTCCGGAGCAGTATAGCTATGCTGCCAGTTTATCCGGATATCTGGATCCGGTTTTGGGGTTGGAACAGCTGGGTGAACGATTCCTGGGCAATGTGATGGGCACAAAAGAAGAGCTCGTGCACAGCATCAATGATCTTCCATGGCGCTTGGAGCAGCAGCTCTCAGTCCAGGCCGAGCTTCCTGAATTTTATATGTGCTGTGGTACGGAAGATTTTCTGTATGATATCAATGTTCATTTTTATGAGCAATTTAAGAACCGGATTAAGCTTACGTATCGGGAAGAGCCAGGTACGCATGAATGGGGATTCTGGGATCGTAATATTCAAAAAATCTTAGAGTGGCTGCCTTTACAAAAAAAGGAGGCGATTTAAAATGGCATTGATGCAGGTTGATTTTTATGCGCAGACGCTGGGATTATGTACGCAGGTCAACGTGATATTGCCGCAGCAAACGCATGGAATTGGCATCGTAGGTTCAGAAATAAAAAGAGAGCGATATCCTGTACTCTATTTACTGCATGGTGCGTCCGATGATCATACCATTTGGCTGCGCCGTACCAATATTGAACGATATGTAGCGCAGCTTGGATTAGCTGTTGTTATGCCGTCGGTTCATTTATCGCGATATGAAAATATGGAGCATGGGCCGCGGTATTATGACTATATCACAGAAGAGCTGCCGCAGATTATGCAGTCCTTTTTCCCTATTTCCGAAAAGCCACAGGAGCGGTATATTGCCGGACTCTCGATGGGAGGCATGGGGGCGCTCAAAATTGGTTTGACAAAGCCAGAGCAATATGCGGCCGTGGGATGTTTTTCTTCCGGCAATCTGTTTTATCGGACGCCGGAGGCTTATACACCGGCTGCCCGGCGAGCGAGCGGAGGATCCTCCATTATGGAGGCGGTATACGGATGCGACCGGCAGGAACAGCTGAAAGGAAGCCGGTGGGATCCGTTTGTAACTGCTGAGGAGCTACTGCAAAAGGGACAGCGGATGCCGCGTTTCTTTCACGTATGCGGCACCGAAGATTTTTTGCTGGACAGCGCACGGCTTACACAAGAATGGTTTGCGGCTCATCCGCAGATTAACTATAGCTACCAAGAGGCGCCGGGCGCCCACACATGGGAATTTTGGGATCAGTGGATTCAGGAGTTTTTAAAATGGTTGTAAAAGAATTTCAGGTTATTTCAAATCAAGATGGGCTGCCTTTGGCTGCCATGAAAGCAGAACCGGAGGATATAAAAGCGATTGGCGCTGTGCAGCTGGTACATGGCATGACAGAGCATAAGGAGCGGTACCTTCCTTTTATGGAGTTTTTGGCGGCGCACGGGTTTGCCAGTGTGATTTATGATCACAGAGGCCATGGTCACAGCGTACGCTCGCAGGCGGATCTTGGGTATTTTGGAAATCATGGAGTGCTGTCTGCGGTGGAGGATTTACATCAGATGGTGCAGTATACGCACACCCTTTTTCCGGCGCTGCCGGTGCATCTGTTGGGACACAGCATGGGCTCCTTGATTGTGCGGTGTTATCTGCAAGCGTATGAGGATGAAATTAGTTCGCTGACGGTGAGCGGCTGTGTGGGATCAAATTCGCTGGCAGGAGTTGGTCTGGGCGTTGTAAAGGTTCTTGAGGTGTTTTTGGGAGAGCGCCATCGAAGCCGGTTCATTACACAGCTGGCGTTTGGCGCATATAACAAGGCGTTTCAGCCGGTGAGCTCGCCCAATGCCTGGATATGCTCAGATCCGGCAGTCGTAAGCGCCTATGATCAGCATCCGCTTTGCGGCTTTACCTTTACTTTAAATGGTTATGAGACGCTCTTTGATTTGGTGAAAAGATGCTATCAGAAAGAAGGATGGCGGGTGACGCAGCCGAAGCTGCCGATTTTCTTTGTATCGGGAGCGAAAGATCCCTGTATGAATGGAATGAATGGATTTTTGGATGCGCTTTCGTTTTTAAAAGAGCGAGGATATGAGAATGTGCAGGGGACTACGCTTGAGGGGATGCGGCATGAGGTGCTGAATGAGATTGGAAAAGAAAAGGTGTATGCGCAGATTTTACATCATATAGAAACGGCGCAGAGCGGGGTATGAACTAAAAACGGTATTTCTCTTCGGAGAGATACCGTTTTGTTTATTGAAGAGTCAGCAGAAAATCGTTGCGATCGCAACATTTTATATTGACAGGCCGAACAAAAAGGGGTATCATTATTAACGTGATTTTAAAAAGGGAAGGAATGATACAGATGGTAATCAGGAAATTCTTGAAAAAGTACGGATGGCTGTACATACCCGGTATTGTGTTTTTGGCGATTAATTCGCGGATTCAAACGCTGGCTCCGGAGGCTTTGGGAAAGGCGATTGATTTGCTGGAGCAGGCGGTGCCGGATAAAAATCTGGTCTGGAGGCAGGCCGGGCTTATCATATTGATTGCGGTTGGCGTGTTTGTGACACGATTTATTTGGCGAATGATGATCATCCGCAATGCCAGGTCCATGGAATGTTTTTTGCGTGAGGAGCTTTTTGCGAAGCTGCAGAGCATGCCGATCTCCTTTTTTTCTAAACAACGATCAGGCGATTTGATGGCTTATGCAATCAATGATGTCGGAGCGGTGCGCATGACCTTTGGACCGGTATTGGCGCAGGGATTGAATGGGATTATTACAGGTGGGCTTTCCATATGGGCCATGACAAAAGCCGTGGATGGACGGCTTACATTTTTGGCCTTAATACCGGTGCCCGTAGCGATTATTTCAATTATTCTGATTGGAAATTTGGTGCAGAAGCGGTTTCGGAGAGTGCAGGAGCTGTTTTCGCACCTCTCTGGATTTGTGAATGAGTCTATTATGGGTGTGCGCGTGATAAAGACCTTTGCCAGAGAAAAGGAATGGCAGCAAGAGTTTGAAAATACCTCTACCGAGATGATGCAGGCGAATGTGAAATTGACGGATACATCGGCATTGATTAACCCAATTACCGTGATTTCTTTTGGACTGAGTTATGCAGTGAGCCTGATTTATGGCGGCGGCCTTGTTATGAACGGCTCGTTGGCGCTGGGTGATCTGGTCGCTTTTTTGGGATATCTGCTGCTGATTCAGAATCCGGTGGTCCAGCTGGGAAGAATTGTGAATATGCTGCACCGAGGTATTGCATCCTACAAGCGGTTAAGCGTGATCTTTAATGAAGAGAGTATTCCGGAAAAGGAAATGCAGGAATATGACAGACCGATTGACGGTGCGATTGAAGCAAAGAATCTGAGCTTTACCTATCCGGGGGCTGATAAACCTGCACTTGAAAATGTCAGTTTTAGCCTGCCGGCAGGGGGAACGCTGGGAATTGCGGGAAAGACAGGCGGCGGTAAATCAACGCTGATCGGACTGTTGCTTAAGTTTTTTGATGCGCCGAGAGGCACCTTGTTTATTGATGGAAAGGATATTTGTGATATTCCGGCTAAGGCTCTCCGGGAAGCAGCAGGGTATGTTCCGCAGGATGGTTTTTTATTTTCAAGCTCTATTGAACAGGATATTGCATTTTATATGCCGAAGGCCGGGCTGCAGGAAGTGCGGCAGGCAGCGGATCTGGCTAATATTGATGAGGATATCAGTTCCTTCCCTGAAGGATATGATACACAGGTTGGCGAGCGCGGAACGCGGCTTTCCGGCGGCCAGAAGCAGAGAATTTCTTTAGCGCGTGCCCTGATCCGGGATCCGCAGATCTTGATCTTAGATGACACGCTGTCTGCGGTCGATAATATTACTGAAAAGAGAATCGTGGAGAACATTCACGGAGTGCTGCGGGAGAAAACCTCGATTGTCATTAGTCACAGATTGTCAGCGCTTCGCAGATCCGATTGGATTTTGTTTATGGAAGATGGCAAGGTGATCGAGGCAGGAACGCATGAACAGCTGATGGCGAAACAGGGAGCCTATGCGGAGACATATGAAAAGCAGTCAAAGGAGGAGCAGCAGCATGAAGAATGAGAAGGGAAAAAGCTCCAGCTTAGTGCGTTTGGCGCTTCTTATGAAGCCCTATATGGGGAAACTGTTTATTTGCATGGTTTGTGTGATAGTGGTGAATCTGGCAGAACTGTTAAAACCCTATGTGGCCGCCATTGTGATTGATAATTTCTTAGTGGGCAGTACGGAGCAGAGCGGTCTGTTTTCTATTACGGGTATGGGCGTATTATATTTTGCAGTAGCACTGGCCGGTGCGCTGTTTTCTATGACCCAGGTGAGATTGATTGCTCGGATTTCACAGGGAATTCTGAATGAAATGCGGCAAAAGGTATTTAATAAAATTATGCATATGCCGATGAAGCTGCTGGACCGGTATGGAACAGGACGTTTGATTACGCGTGCGACAAATGATGTAGAAACAGTCAATGAATTTTATTCGGATGTGTTTTTGAATCTTTTTAAAGATGTATTTTTGCTGCTTGGCATCTTGGTGATGATGCTCATCATGGATCCGCATCTGGCACTGGTAGCATTTACGGGCGTGCCTTTGATTGTGCTTCTTACATTTTCTCTTAAGAAGGTTATTAAACGCAATTTTAAGCGCATGAAGCAAATTATCGGACAGATCAATGGGTTCTTTGCAGAAAATATTTCAGGAATGCGGATTGTACAGGCGTTTAATCGTCAGAAAAACAAGATGGATGAATTTCGGGAGCTCAATCAGGCCTATTTTAAAACAACGATGACGCAGGTGTTTTTAAACTCCTTCCTCAGACCAACGATGGAGGTCATCAATAATCTGGTCATTGCGCTGCTGATTGTATATGGCTTCGGGCGGATTACCGGAGGGGTGCTGGAAGTTGGCGTGCTGTATGCGTTTACCAATTATGTGAAGCAGTTTTTTGAGCCGATCAACGATCTGGCGGAAAAATATACCACGATTCAGTCGGCGCTGGTGTCAACTGATCGTATCTATGAAATTCTGGATGAGACCGATATTGAAGATCCTGAAGCGGGCTCGCACGGTGGTCCGGTAAAAGGAACGGTTGAGTTTAAGGATGTTTGGTTTGCTTATCAGGATGAGGACTGGATTCTGAAGGGGATCAGCTTCAAGGTGGAGGCTGGACAGAAGGTTGCCTTTGTCGGGCATACCGGCGTGGGCAAGTCTACAATTATCAATCTGATCAGCCGGTATTATGCGATTCAAAAGGGACAGATTTTGGTAGATGGCGTTCCGGTAGAAGAGTGGAAGCTAAGGGATCTTCGACAGGGAGTCTCCACGGTGCTGCAGGATGTGTTCCTCTTTACCGGTGATATTGCAGAAAATCTGGATATGCATGCCGGCCTTACCGAGGCGTGCATGGAGGATGCGCTTGAGGTTTCGGAAGCGGCAGACTTTATTCATGATCTGGGCGGTCTGCGCAGCGCCGTTACAGAGCAGGGGCTGAACTTTTCGACAGGGCAGCGGCAGCTTCTTTCCTTTGCACGAGCCATTGCTCATGATCCGGCGATTTTGGTACTGGATGAGGCGACGGCGCATATTGATACCAATACAGAGGAATTGATTCAGCAGTCAATTGAAAATATTTCAGAGGGCCGAACCTCTATCTTTATCGCTCACCGCTTGTCAACGATTCAAAACTGTGATGTGATTTTTGTTTTGGTTGACGGACAGGTGGCGGAGCAGGGAACGCATGAAGCGCTCTATGCGCAAAACGGCGTCTATACCAATCTGATTCAGGCGCAGGTGGAAGATTAATATACAAAAGGCTTTACTGTTACGATGGCGTGCAGTGGAGCCTTTTTATATGCATGGAAGAAGTGACCAGGAAGAGCGGAAGTCATTGACAGATGATACGGATGGGATTATAGTAAGAAATGCCTGAAAGGAGGGAGTGCGATGCCTAATTTCACTGAAATGGCAATTAAAAAGACATTTATGAAGCTTCTGAACGAAAGACCGTTAAATCAGATTACGGTAAAAGACATTGTAGAAGAGTGCGGCATTAACCGCAATTCATTTTATTATCATTTTCAGGATATCCCAGCGCTGATTGAAGAAATTGTGACAGAAGAAGCAGACCGGATTATTAAGAAGTATCCTTCAATTGATACGTTAGAGATCTGTCTAAACGCTGCCGTTGATTTTGCAATGGAGAACAGGCGAGCCATTCTGCATATTTATCACTCGGTCAATCGGGCGGTATTTGAACAGTATCTATGGAAAGTATGCCATTATGTAGTGATGACGTATGGGACAACGGTTTTTGACGGCAAGCAGGTCAAGGAGGAGGATCGGCAGCTGATTCTTCGGTTTTATGAGTGCGTGTGTTTTGGGATTGTGATTGACTGGATGAATGATGGGATGCCTGAACAGGTTCATCGGAAGCTTAGCCGTTTATATGAGCTTAAAAAGGGCATGATTGAGGAAATGATTCAGAGAAGCGAGCAAGAATAATTGAATAGATGAATGGGACACCGGCCATGAATGATTAGACATTTGTGTGCCGGTGTCTGTTTTTTGTTCAATTTTAGCTATGTGTCCGGTTTTTCACCACAGCGCTTAAGCTGTCTGTTTGAAAAGAAGGAAAACTCTGCTATAGTCAATGCATATTCAACAAGAAGGAGGCTTTTGTATGAAGATGAGGTCGGTAGCCCCTATGCGGGCTGCCAAGATTGGCTATATCGTGATGTCAGTTTTCTTCTGCATGGTAGGAATACTGATGATTGTATATCCACAGATTTCGGTGCAGGTGATCGGAAAGATACTGGGAATCGGATTGATCATTTTTGGCTGTATTCGCCTGATAGGATATGGATCAAAGGATCTGTTCCGGCTGGCCTTTCAATATGATCTGGAATTTGGGATCCTGCTGATTGTGCTGGGGCTCATTGTACTGATCAAACCGGGAAATGTGATGAACTTTATTTTCATTGCAACCGGTATTGCCGTGCTTGCAGAAGGACTGTTTAAAATACAGATTGCGCTGGATGCCAAACGGTTTGGAATCGATACCTGGTGGCTTATTTTCGCACTTGCCGTTGTGACGGCACTGGCAGGGGGCGTGATAATGTTCCGCCCGGCGGCGGGAGCACAGATGATGACGAGCCTCCTGGGGATTTCGCTACTGACAGAAGGGATTTTGAATTTCTGTGTTGTGCTGAGTACAGTGAAGATTGTTAAGCATCAGCAGCCGGATGTGGTGGAATGCGAGTATTATGAGATTAAGTAAGGAAAGGGTGGAGCAAATGCATTTTTCAAAAGCGGTTGTCCGTTACCGAGTCCCGATTTTGATTTTGGCTTTTCTGCTTATGATTCCCTCTGTTTTAGGGATGGCAGGAACCCGGATCAATTACGATATGCTGGACTATCTGCCGGAGGATATGGATACGATTGTGGGGCAGAATGAACTGATGGAGGAGTTCGGCAAGGGCGCGTTTTCGTGTATTATTATGGAGGATATGCCGGAGCAGGAGGTGGCGGCGCTCAAACAAAAGATCGAACAGGTGGCACATGTGGAAAGTGTGATTTGGTATGATTCCCTGGCGGATCTTTCGGTTCCGATGGAGCTGCTGCCGGATTCGATATATCGTGAGTTTAATACGGAGCGTTCGACGATGATGGCGGTTTTCTTTGACAGCTCCACATCGGCGGATGTGACAATGGAAGCGATTCGATCGATCCGAGGGCTTTGTACGAAACAGTGCTATGTTTCCGGAATGTCGGCGCTCGTTACGGATTTGAAGGATCTGTGTGAGAAAGAGGAGCCTATCTATGTGGGAATTGCGGTAGCACTGGCTTGTGCGGCGATGCTGCTGTTTTTGGATAGCTATTTGGTGCCCTTTGTGTTTCTGGCATCCATTGGGATTATGATTTTGATCAATCTGGGATCAAATTATTTTATGGGTGAAATTTCTTATATTACGAAAGCGCTTTCGGCAGTGCTGCAGCTGGCGGTGACGATGGATTATTCGATCTTTTTGTGGCATAGCTATAACGAGCAGAGGGAGAAGACAGAGGATTCAAGACAGGCGATGGCATCTGCCATTCAGAAAACGCTGACTAGCGTATTGGGCAGCTCCATTACAACGGTGGCCGGATTCATTGCTCTATGTTTTATGTCTTTTACTATGGGAAGGGATCTGGGCATCGTCATGGCAAAAGGGGTTTTGCTGGGCGTGCTGGGCTGCGTTACGGTACTGCCGGCGCTGATCCTGGTGCTGGATACGCCGCTGCAAAAGACCAAGCACCGCCCGCTGTTTCATAATTTTGCAAAAACAACCGGCGGCATTGTCAAAATTTTCCCTCTGTTTTTAGTGATCTTTGCGCTTCTCATTCCACCGGCTTATTACGGCTATCAGAAGACCAATCAGGAAGTGTACTATGATATGGGAGAATGTTTGCCGCAGGATATGGAATATGTGATTGCCAATTCCAAGCTGAAGGAAGAGTTCGACATTGCATCTACTCATATGATTCTGATTGACCGCAGCATGAGTGCGAAGGAGATCCGTCAGATGATACAGGAGATGGAGCAGGTAGAGGGCGTCAAATATGTATTAAGTTTGGAATCCATCGTAGGCAGCCGGATTCCGGAGGAGATGATTCCGGATTCAATTGCAGGAATTTTAAAAAGCGATCGGTGGGAGCTTATGCTCATTAACTCGAAATATAAGGTTGCCAGTGAGGAAGTGAATGAGCAGATCCATGCGCTGAATGCAATCTTAAAACGGTATGATGAAGGCGGTATGCTCATCGGAGAAGCACCGTGCATGAAAGATATGATTGAAACGACGGATCACGATTTTAAGGTTGTTAATATGATATCTATTTTGGCGATCTTTTTCATCATTGCGCTGGTAGAAAAGAGCATTTCACTGCCTTTCATTTTGATTGCGGTGATTGAGCTGGCTATTTTCATTAACTTGGGGCTGCCGCATTATCTGGGGCAGAGTCTCCCCTTTATTGCCCCCATCTGTATTAGTACGATTCAGCTTGGTGCAACGGTCGATTATGCCATTTTGATGACAACGCGCTATAAGGCGGAGCGTCTTGGAGGAGCACAGAAAAAGGAAGCGGTATATACAGCGCTGCTGACCTCTATTCCCTCGATTCTTGTGTCCGGAATGGGACTGTTTGCTGCGACATTTGGCGTCGCTGTTTATTCCAACATTGATATCATCAGTTCAATGTGTATGCTGATGGCCAGAGGGGCCGTGGTGAGTATGCTGGCTGTTATCTTTATTCTGCCGTCTCTTCTGCTGCTATGTGACAGAGGAGTGTGCGCAAGCACATGGGGAATGCGGAAACTAAATCAACATAAATTCAATCAGGAGGCGATTAAATCATGAAAAAATCGATAAAAAGAAAATTGGCGCTGGGGCTATGTGCCGCTGTACTGATGAGCGGCATGCAGAGTCCGGTTTTAGCTGTCGGCGCTGCTCAGGACAAAGAGGAAACGCAGCCAAAGGCAGCAAAAGAGGAGACCGTATACATTTTGACGCAGGCCGATGGCAGTGTGCAGGATATCATTGTCAGCGACTGGCTGAAAAATCCGGGAAACGCGGATACCATTTCTGAAAGATCCAATCTGACGCAGGTAGAAAATGTAAAAGGAAATGAAACTTATACGGGTGGCGCCGGGCATCTGCGTGTTTGGAATGCAAACGGAAAGGATATTTATTATCAGGGGCGCAGCGATCAGACGCCGCCCATTGCGCTTTCTGTCCGCTATGAACTGGATGGACGATCGATTTCAGCGCAGGATTTGGCAGGAAAAAGCGGCAAGGTGCGCATCCGTTTCACCTATACCAATTCATGCTATGAAACCGTGACCATTAACGGCAAACAGGAAAAGCTCTGCGTTCCCTTTGCAGTACTGACAGGCATGATTCTTGACGACGAGGTCTTCCGCAATGTAGAGGTGACAGGCGGAAAGCTTGTTAATGACGGCAGCCGCACGGCAGTGGTCGGGATTGTGTTTCCGGGAGTGCAGGAAAGTTTGCAGCTGCCTGTGCAGGCGGCAGAGCTTCCCGGTGAGATCGAGATTACAGCTGATGTAGAAAATTTTGCAATGGGTATGACGCTCAGCATAGCAACCAATGAAATCTTTAATCAGATTGACGTCACGCAGCTTGATTCTCTTAAAGATCTGAAAGGCTCCCTGCAGCAGCTCACGGAGGCTATGGATCAGCTCATCAGCGGCTCTGCTGCACTTCGGGAGGGACTCAGTACTTTGTCCGAAAAATCAGGTGCGCTTGCAGATGGGGTAAATCGTCTCACTTCCGGCGCGTCTGCGCTCTGCGGAGGCACTCATGAACTAGCAGACGGAGCCGGAAAGCTCTATGACGGAGCCTCCAGACTGCAGGAGGGGCTTGACACACTGGTTGACAACAGCAGTCAGCTCACAGCAGGTGCTGCACAGGTGTTTCGCACATTGCTGGATACAGCCGCAGCGCAGCTGCAGGAAGCGGGTCTTTCCGTACCGGCCATGACGATAGAAAATTATGCAGAAGTCTTGAATGGCATCATCAGCTCTCTGGATGAAAACGCCGTATATCAGCAGGCACTGGCGCAGGTCACAGCTGCCGTAGAGGCCGGCCGTGCGCAGATTACGGCAGCAGTACAGGACGCTATAAAAGAAACCATTCGTACCAAGGTTTGCGAGGCAGCAGAACAGACCGTCACCGGGCAGGTCACGCAGGCTGCTTACAAAACCGTGCAGGAGGAGGTCATCCTAGCAGCAACCGGACTGGACACAGACGCATATGAAGCCGCTCTTTCCGCGGGCAGCATTACAGAGGAGCAGCAAAGTACCATCGCCAGCACAATTGAGGCCAAGATGCAAACAGAAGAGATACAGCAAACAATAGCCGCAGGCGTGCAGCAGCAAATGGCAAGCGATGCCGTCAAGACCATGATCGAAGGTCAGATTGCAGCACAGCTGCAAAGCGACGAGGTGCAAAGCTTGATCACATTGCAGACAGAGGCACAGGTGCAAAAGCTGATTGCCGACAACATGGCAAGTGATGCCGTGCAAAACCAGCTGGCAGCTGCCTGCGAGGGAGCTAAGGCGGTGATTGCCCTAAAGAGCTCGCTTGACAGCTATCATGCGTTCTATTTAGGACTGTATGCTTATACTGCCGGGGTAGCAGAGGCGGCTGCAGGTGCGGGAGAACTAAGGACAGGTGCCGAAAGTCTGAAAACGGGTGCAGCTGCTTTAAATCAAGGCGCCGGAGAACTCTATGACGGACTGCAGACACTGAAAAATTCCGTACCGGCACTGCTGGACGGGATCA
>CANOUM010000034.1 GCA_947570515.1 uncultured Clostridia bacterium | reverse complement strand
AAGGGTGAGGCGATGAGAAGCGGTGTGACATTTTTGCTTGTGACGCTTGTTCTGCTGATGGAAGCAGGGTATGGCGGTGAGGATCTGAAAGAATACAGCACGCTGGAGAATCAGGCGTTTATAACGGGGACAGCGCAGGCAAATACGCCGGTTATCTGTGATGTGTATGTGATGGAGGAGGAAATGGCGCTGCTGTATCATTCAGAACAGCAGGTGAGGGCGAGCGGTCTCTATGAATTGACGGCGCCCCTGCCGGTACTGGGACGCCAATGCGTTGTCGTGCAGGTTGGCAAGCAGACAAGTATATACATCTATCATCGGTACCGGAAACAGCTGGCGCAGGATTTGAAAGGATATTATTTGAATGTTTATGAGGTGCTGGAAGGAAGGACGCAATGAAGCATTCAGTCAAAACGGGGACTTGTTTGGCCATGATCGTGATATTGTTTGTGCTGGCTGTATATCAAATGGTGCTCATTGTCTGGGAAATGCAGGGGGGAGACGGCAGCAACGGGCAACAAAGCGCTGAGCAGGAGTCGTTTTATGCCAATTTGTTGCGGCCATATGCTCTATATATTACGCTGGGCGGCGAAGAGAAGGGCAGTTATGCAAAGCTTAGTCAGGAAAGCGAAGGATTTGAAACGGTGTTTGAACAAGCATATGAGGTGCTTGACCGGCTCTGGCAAGAGGGAGAAGACGTGATCTTGATTTCAGAGGAGGCGCTGCCGCGGGAAAGAGAGAAGTGCATTTTTACTTACACCTTTCAGCCAGATACTTTTTTAATCGAGGCACAGCTGACAGCTTCGGAGACAGATCTTCCGGAGAAGCGCTGGGAGGAGATCTGGATCATACCGTCGCAGTCAGTTTCGCAGCCTGTTGAAGTTTATTTTATTAACTCGCAGACAGAGCAATATGCTAAACTGATGGAAGAAAGCGGATGGCGCTGGGAGGAAAATCAGCAATTTTTGGATGTCTTGCTTGAGCAGGGGTCGCCGCTGAAAAAGGAACATTTGGCAACGGATTGGGCGTGGCCGAATGTTTTTGAAAGGACGGATTATGTGCTGGAGCAGACGCAGAGGGAAACCGCCTATCGGGTAAGGGCCGAATCGGCTTTTTTAGCGGAAGGGCAAATTGATAGAGAAAGAATGCAGGAATATGCGATGCAGTTTTTTGAATATCCCGAAACAGTGTCCATAAAAGAAACAGAGTATACGATGCTCTTTATCAATGAAAAGATGACGGTAAAGATGGACGCGTCGGGAAGGCTGCAATATGTAGAGACGTTGACAGATGCAGAAAAAGAACTTCTGCCGATGCAGGAAGCGTATCGTCTGGCAGCCGGGTTTTTGCAGCAGGATATAGAGCGCTCCCAAACAGGAGATATACGCTATGTGTTTTCCGGGTGTGAGCGGGCAAAGGATAGCTATGTATTTTATTTTAACTATATGATACAAGGAATCCCCTATCGAATGGAGCCGGTGAAAACGGTGGAATGGCGGATGGCGTTTCCTGTTAAAATCACGGTTGAAGGAAAAAAGGTCAGGCGCTATGAACGGTATGTCATTGATATAGAGGTTGAAAAGGACAGTGCCTATGAGCTGCAAAGTACATGGCTGGAAGCCGTTGATCTGCTGGAGCGAAAAAACTGGAAGCTGAAGGAGGCGCCCAGGCTGATATACTATTTGTCAGGAAACCGGCTGGTGCTGCAATGGGAGGCTGAAACCGGAGAAGGAAGAGCCTGGACGATGGCTAATTGATCACATCCTAGCGGAAAAGAGGGAGAGCGGATGAACGGGAAAAGAGTGATTTTAATAATTCTGCTGCTGCTGCTCTGTTTGAATCTATTTTTGTTTAGTTATTATGTGTATCAAAAAAGCAGGATCAATCAGGTGCCGGAAGAAAAAGTACAGCAGATTATAGATTTATATCAAGAAAACAATATTGACTTTGCGTTTGAACCGCAGAGGAAAACCGGACAGGGAAAGTATCTGCAGCTGGGAGAAGCGGATCTGGATGAACTCGCGGAAAATGTGTTAGAGACGGGATTTGACAAGTCTTATATGTATGGATCGAAAGTGCAATACAGAGCGGGGAATGTGACAGTCATTACCGATTGGCAGAAGCATCAGATTGTCTATACGGATGAAAGTAAGGCGACGGAGGAAACAGAAGAGGCAGGATGGCAGGAAAAAGAACCGGATGAGGAGGAGCGCCGGCAGCTGCTGCTTCCGATTGCGCGCGGGTTTGCTCAGAAATGGCTGGGAGAACAAGTATATCTTGCGGTTAGCGAGAGGAGAGAGCAGGAATCGTATTTTGTATTTTGCCAGATGCGGGAAGGGGCTATTTTATATTTCAATCAGATTGAAATATATATGACGCCGCAGGGCGTGACAAGTGCACTGCTGACATACTGGAAGGTGGAGGATGAGTCAGAAAAATCCTACAATTTATTGCCAATTGATGAAATTTTGTATGCACAATTGGGCATGATAAAAAAAGAGATGAGAGAGGGGGCGAACGAGACGGTTGTGCAGGCACTGGAAGGGTATGAGCTTGTCAGTAAAGAGAAAGAGAGTATAGGGGTTCCCACAATGACGATTGTACTGGAATCCGGCAAGAAGTATCGGATGAAGCAGGTGGAGTAAAAAAAGGTTGATTTATTTTGAGTTTATGCTATAATAACTTAGATTTAGATAGACTCATTGATTGAGGTGGCAATTTTGGAAAAGATTATAATTCACGGGCAAAAGCCGCTGCACGGCGAGGTGGTTGTCAGCGGTTCTAAAAATGCGGCTGTGGCGATTATGCCGGCAGCGCTTTTAGCAAACGATATAGTTATATTAGAAAATGTTCCTGACATCGCAGATATTAAAAATCTGGTTCAGATTATGCAGGAGATGGATGTAAAGGTGGAGTATCTGGATCAGCATACGCTGCGGATTGACAGCCGGTATATGCACAATGGATGTGTGGATTCAGAGCTCGTATGTAAAATGCGGGGTTCCTATTATTTCATGGGTGTGCTGTTAGGTCGGTTCAAACATGCGCAAGTAGCGTTCCCCGGCGGATGTGATTTTGGAGTCCGTCCCATTGACCTGCATGTAAAGGGCTTTGAAGCGCTGGGAGCGGAAGTCAATACCAAGACGCTCATCGAAATGAAGGCGCGGGAGCTCGTGGGCACAAACATCTTTTTAGATGTGGCCAGCGTGGGGGCAACGATCAATATTATGATGGCTGCCGTTTTGGCTAAGGGCACAACCGTGATTGAAAATGCGGCGAAAGAGCCTCATGTGGTCGATACAGCCAGTTTTTTAAATAGTATGGGAGCAGATGTAAAGGGAGCGGGTACAGATGTAATCCGTATTCGCGGCGTGCAGAAGCTGCATGGATCAGAATATGCGATTATTCCGGATCAGATTGAAGCAGGTACCTATATGATGGCAAGTGCCGTTACAGGCGGCGATGTGACGATCACAAATCTCATTCCGCGGCATATGGACTCAATCTCTGCAAAACTTCGTGAGATTGGAGTGTCTGTGATGGAGCGGGATGAAAGCATTCGTGTGGTAGGCAGTGAGCATATGAAGCCGACTAAAATTAAAACGCTTCCATATCCGGGATTTCCTACTGATATGCAGCCGCAGATGATGGTGCTTCTGTCTATGATTCCGGGAACCAGCATGATCAACGAAAGCATTTATGATTCACGTTTCCGGTATGTAGAGCAATTAAAACGCCTGGGCGCTAAGATAGATGTAGAAGGTCATATTGCTGTGATTGAGGGTGTAGATCAGCTGCAGGGCGGAGAGGTACAAGCTACGGATCTGCGCGCTGGCGCGGCTATGGTTCTGGCAGGACTTGCAGCAGAGGGCAGTACGATTATTTCAAATGTCGGATATATTGACAGAGGCTATGAAGGTATGGTGGATAAACTGACAAAGCTGGGGGCCTGTATCGATCGGATCAATGATGATGATCCGGGGATTCATCCGGCAGAAGACCATGCCTGCTGATTAGGTTCAATAGAAAAGTATTGAAAAGATCATATAAAAGGGGTATAACGATGGTTATGTCCCTTTTTAGTTTCGATAAAAAGAACTGTAAGAGAAACGGAGAGAGCATGCAAATTACATTGATTGCCGTAGGAAAGATCAAAGAAAAGTATCTGCGGGATGCGGTAGCAGAGTATGAAAAACGGCTTAGCCGGTATGGCAAACTGAAAATTATTGAAGTGGCCGATGAAAAAACGCCGGAAGATGCGGGAGCGCTGCAGGAGGAAAAAATCCGCGGCAAGGAAGGAGAACGTATTTTAAAACATCTGCCCGAGGACGCCTATGTGGTCACGTTAGAAATCGAAGGCAAGATGCTGGATTCGGTACAGTTTTCCGGAAAAATGGAGCAGCTCGGGGTGCAGGGAAGGAGCCATATTTGTTTTATTATCGGCGGCTCTCTTGGGTTAGGAAAAGAGGTGCGGCAGCGATCAGATTATGCACTCAGCTTTTCCAAAATGACATTCCCTCATCAGCTCATGCGTGTGATCTTATTGGAGCAAATTTACAGGGCCTACCGGATTCAGATGAATGAGCCTTATCATAAATAAAGGAGAAAAGCTAAAATGGCAGTCAATTGTGAGGAATGTATGCATTATGCATATGATGATGAATATGAAAGCTATGTCTGTGAAATGGATCTGGATCAGGATGAGATGGAGCAGTTTCTTCGGGGAACTTTTAGAAGCTGTCCGTTTTATGAGCCGGGAGATGAATATACGATTGTCCGCAAACAAATGTAAGACGTCCCTTTGCAGCGGCGTTGACATAGACAAAGCGGCAGATTATAATACAGCTATAAAGCAGTATCACTAAAAATATAAATAAAATCAGGAGATCAGTATGAAGGTATTAGTCATTGGAGGAGTAGCGGCCGGTACCAAAGCGGCGGCCAAGCTTAAACGAGCAGATCGCAGCGCACAGGTTACGCTGATTACCAAGGATCAGCACATTTCATATGCAGGCTGCGGCCTGCCATATTATGTAGGGGGGCTCATCGAAAATCAGGAGGAGCTGATTGTCAATACGCCGGCTCAGTATGCAGCTCTTACGGGCGTGCAGGTGCTGACTCAGCGGGAGGCAGTGCAGCTTAACTCGCAGGCAAAAACAGTGCTTGCACGCAATTTGGAGACAAATGAAGAAGAAAAATACGAGTACGATGCCTGTGTGATAGCCGTTGGGGCTTCTGCGGCTGTGCCGCGGGTTGAGGGCGCAGAGCTGGACGGCGTGTTTACAATGCGTACGCCGGAGGATGCCGTTAATCTGCGTGATTATATCAGCGCCAAAGGCGCAAAACGGGCGCTGGTGGTTGGTGCCGGCTTTATTGGTCTGGAGGCGGCTGAGAATCTGAAGGCGCAGAATCTTTCTGTTACGGTTGTAGAGCTTGCCCCGCAGATTATGCAAGGGGTTCTGGATGAGGAGATGGCCGGCTATGCCAAGAAGCATCTGCAAAAGCTGGGAATCCGGATTATGACGGGGACTTCTTTGACGAAGCTGGAAGGAGAAGAGCAGGTTAGCGGTGCGCAGACGAGTGCGGGCAAAGTTTTAGCAGACGTTGTAGTGCTTGCTACGGGCATTCGGCCGAATACGGATTTTCTTAAAGACAGCGGGCTGGCAATGGACAGGGGCTTAATTGTAACAGATGATAAGCTGCGTACAAATCTGCCGGATGTATATGCGGCAGGAGACTGCGCGCAGGTGCATAACCGGCTTACCGGTAAAGCCCAGTGGTCGCCCATGGGGTCCTCTGCCAATTATGAGGGACGCACATTGGCACAGGTGATTAGCGGAAAAGATAAAGCATATGCCGGGGTATTGGGGACAGGTGTGGTGAGGCTGCCGCAGCTCAATGCTGGCAGAACAGGTCTGACGGAGGCGCAGGCTAAGCAAGAAGGATATGATGTGATCAGCGCTGTATGCGTGACAGAAGATAAGGCTCATTATTATCCGGATGCGGCATTCTTTGTGACCAAGCTGATTGCGGATAAAGCCAGTCATAGACTGCTGGGAGCGCAGGTGCTGGGTCCCGGCAGCGTGGATAAAATGATTGATATCGCCGCAGTGGGCATTTCCATGGGAGCAGAGCTTGAGAGCTTTGAAAATCTGGATTTAGCATATGCGCCGCCATTTTCTACGGCAATTCATCCGTTTGTACAGGCGGTTTATGTGCTGCAAAATAAGCTTAGCGGAGAGCTGGAGAGCATGACGCCGGCAGAGTATATAAGCGGCGCTGCTAAAGGCTATACCGTGCTGGATGTCAGCAAGGCGCCGAGCATTCCCGGCGCGCGGTATGTCAATCTGAATCAGGTGAACGGACCGCTGGAGGGAATTGAAAAGGACGAAAAGCTGCTGCTGGTATGTACCAGAGGCAAAAGAGCTTATTTCCTGCAGAACCGCTTAAAACAGTATGGATATACCCATACACGCGTATTGGAGGGCTCTACATTCTTTAATGATGTGAAAGTCGAGGGTGTGAAGGCCAGCGTGTCCGCAGAGGATATTACAAGGGTTAAAGCACTTGGATTTTTACGCGATAAGCGTACGCCGGACTGTTTTAATGGCCGTGTGATTACGAGAAACGGCAAGATTACAACAGAGGAAAGCAGAGCGATTGCTGAGGCCGCTGAAAAGTTCGGCAGCGGCGAGATCACGATGACCTCGCGCCTGACCATGGAGATTCAAGGCGTTCCGTATGAAAATATTGAGCCGCTGCGCGAATATCTGGCACAGTACGGTCTGGAGACCGGCGGTACAGGTTCCAAGGTGCGGCCAGTTGTTTCCTGTAAGGGTACGACCTGCCAGTATGGACTGATTGATACCTTTGATCTGTCAGAAAAAATCCATGAGCGTTTTTATCATGGCTACAGCAGCGTAAAACTGCCGCATAAATTTAAAATTGCAGTTGGCGGCTGTCCGAATAACTGTGTTAAGCCGGATCTGAATGATCTGGGCATCATCGGACAGCGCGTGCCGGAGATTAATCTGGAGAAATGCCGGGGCTGCAAGGTGTGCCAGGTAGAAAATAATTGTCCGATTCAGGTGGCGCAGATGGCAGACGGCAAAATCACCATTGATCCGAGCAGCTGCAATCACTGCGGACGTTGTCTGGGTAAATGTCCGTTCCATGCAGTAGAAGGATATACCAATGGGTATAAAGTCTATATCGGCGGACGCTGGGGTAAGAGAGTGGCGCAGGGACAGCCGCTGGAGAAGATCTTCACCAGTGAAGAAGAGGTGCTGGATGTGATTGAAAAAGCGATTCTGTTATTCCGCGAACAGGGAAATACGGGAGAGCGCTTCTCCGACACAATTGCCCGGCTGGGATTTGAAAATGTGCAGGAGCAGCTGCTGGGAGATGAGCTGCTGAGCCGCAAGGAAGAAAATCTGGCGGCGCAGAAACATTTAAAAGGTGGAGCAACCTGTTAAAAAATAAGAGGTAGGCAGATTTTGATCTGCTTACCTCTTTTATGATTCGCTCATGCTTTGCCGCAGGCGCAGCAGGATTTTCTTTTCCATACGAGAGACCTGCACTTGCGACATGCCCAGAAGCCGTCCGGTCTCCGCCTGCGTTTTGTTCTCAAAATACCGCAGACGAATGAGAGAATCCTCTTGCGGCGAAAGATGCTGCAATGATTCTTGCAGGGCAATGCGCTCCACGCGTTCCTGTTCGCCGGGCCCGCGATCCGGCAGCATATCCTGCACCGTGAGCTGCTTGCCGGCACGGCCGGAAGGAGCTGGAGTGTCAAATGAGACGGCATCACTGCAAGCAGCGAGGGCCGCGGAGATCTCGGCGGCGGGTCGTCCAAGATGCTTGGATAGCTCGGACAGGGTGGGCGAGCGGCCCAGCTCCTGATCGAGCTGCTGACGGGCTTTTAGGATGGCGGCGGCTTGTTCTTTTACGCTGCGGCTTACTTTGATGAGGCCGTCATCGCGCAAAAAACGGCGAAGCTCACCGAAGATGAGAGGGACGGCATAGGTGGAAAAGGCGGTGCTGTAGCGTGTGTCGAAGCGGTCGATGGCCTTGAGGAGGCCGATGATGCCGATTTGAAAGAGATCTTCGGGGTCATAGCCTCGGCGCCCCAGGCGACGCACGCTGGCCCATACGAGGCCGGTGTTTTGTGTGACAAGCTGATCACGGCTCTGCGTATCGCCCTGCTGTGCCTTCCGGATCAGCTCCAGGGTCGGAGGTTTCTTCGGGGAGGAGGCGAAAGGATTTGCGCATCACCACCTTTGTGCCCTGATGGGGGACTGAATCAACAGTCAGTTCGTCCATAAAGGTCTGCATCATAGTAAAGCCCATACCGGATCGCTCTTCTTCAGGCTTGGAGGTATAGAGCGGCTGCATGGCCTGATCAAGATCGGCAATGCCGATGCCGTGATCTTCTACGGTGATGATCAGGGTTTGGCCTTCGATGCGGCAGCGCAGGTCGATGCTGCCTTCTTTACCGGCATAACCGTGGATGATAGCATTGGTAACAGCCTCTGATACGGCAGTGCGTACATCGTCGAGTTCCTCCAGCGTGGGGTCAAGGCGTGCGGCAAAAGCAGATACGATCACGCGGGCCAGGCCTTCATTTTCGGAGCGGCTGCTCAGCTCAGCGTTAATATAATCGCTCATATATTCTTTAGGCATGCTGCTTCCCTCCTTCCAGCGCTTGAATGGCACTCTCTGTATCGTCGGATTTTTGAATGATCTTATATAAGCCGGACATGGCGAGGACGCGGTCGAGCTGCTTGGATACATGAGTAACAGCTACTCGCCCGCCTAGGGAAGCAGCTGTTTTGTAACGCCCCATGATGAGACCGAGGCCGGAACTGTCCATAAAATTCATTCCTTTACAATCAAAAATTATGTGTATGGCGCCTTGTACATGATAGGCGTCATCGATTTTACGCCGGATGAGATCAGAGGCGTGATGATCCATTTCGCCTGAGAGAGCGACGATCAGGCAGCGCCCGGATTTTCGGCATTGTACCTTCATAAGCTTCCTCCGTTCTGTGAATAATAAATGGAAATAACTGGTAATATTGTAGCGCAAAGCGGACAAGGATGCAATAAAAAGTCTTCGACAAATTATGCGCAGAATGAAAAGGCAGTCAATGAGGCTGTCTTTTTATTTTGTATATTTTGCATCCCTTTGTGGAAAACTGGAAACAGTTTAGTTTCGGAAAGGATGAATAGGATGTCAGCAGATAAAACCTTATATGTGAAACCATCAAAACAGGCAAAGGTTATTGGTAAGAAAGAAATTACCGTGCAGGATCTGGCTAAGCTGGAGGGCGATCAGACCTTGGTGGAGCAGATGCTGCCCGTGGTGGTGATGCGTGTTAAAAAGCCCGATCAGGAGCAGAAGCTGTACGCGAGTTTTTTAGATATTGCTAAAGCAATTCGTAAGGTGAATCCTAATGTAACGCTCGACTGCGTGGGCGAGCTCGATACCATGATTATGTACGCGCCGCAAATGAAGCAGCCTAAAAAAGGTGTGGAATTTTTGAAGGTGCTTCTGGTTTGTGTCATTCTGTTTTTTGGATCAGCACTTGCGATCATGACATTTCATAATGATGCTTCGGTGCCCGATGTGCTTAAAATTGTGCATACGATTTTTACCGGATAAGAAACGGACAGGCCGTTGCTTCTGATTATTTCTTACGCGGCGGGTATCGCGATTGGGATTATGAGTTTCTTTAATCATTTCGGAAGAAAGAAGCTCACCGATGATCCGACGCCGGTACAGGTAGAGTTTGTTGCCTATAAAAAACAGATTGATGATGCCGTGGTAGATGAACTGGAGAATCAGCAGTCATGAGAGAAATAGGGTTATGTTTATTTGGCATTGCTTCCGGCATTGTGATTTCGGGCGGTGTGTTTGCCTTTATTGTGATTATTGGCATTGTGCCGCGGCTCGTGCAGAGGACAAAGACAGCTAAGCATATTCTGCTGTATGAATCTGTGATTAGCTGGGGAGGGGTCATTGGAACACTGACCATGCTGAGCGATCATCTCCTAACCGGTATGGGATGGATCGAGCTTCCCATCGGCATGGGATATGGCGTGTTTGTAGGATGTCTGGCAGTAGCCATTGCAGAGGTGCTGGACGTCATTCCCATTATGTGCCGGCGGTTAAAAGTGGCGAAAAGCATCCCCTGGCTGATGCTGGTTCTGGCAGCTGGCAAAACGGTGGGTGTGCTTATTTATTTCTTTGTACCGGGATTTCTTATTTTGAAATAAAAGGAAGGGGGATTCAATTGAAAGTAGAAAAACAACAATATCAAATGTGGGTGGAGCAGATCTCGCCCCAGACCAATTTGTGGCTTGGATGTTTAAAGGCTTTTTTAATCGGAGGACTGATCTGTGTATTGGGACAGTGCATCCGCAATTTTGCGCTGACAATAGATGGAGTCAGCACAGAACAGGCAGGGATCTGGACAAGTATTACGCTGATTTTTCTGGGAGCCTTTGTAACGGGGATCGGATGGTATGATAATTTAGGGCATTTTGCCGGCGCCGGATCTATTATTCCGATTACCGGTTTTGCCAACGGCATCGTTTCATCAGCCATTGAATACAAGAAAGAAGGATTTATTTTGGGACTGGGTGCGAAAATGTTTTCAATTGCCGGTCCGGTACTCGTATACGGAACTTTGGCGTCATCGCTCGTGGGGCTGGCGTATTGGATCATAGGGAGGTTTTAACGTGGGCAAAATGCTTGGAAAGCAGAGCGTGATTTTTGAAAATCCGCCTGTGATTATTTCAGAAGCAAGTGTAGTAGGACCTAAAGAAGGCGAAGGGCCGCTTAGCGACTTTTTTGATACCATATGGAAGGATGAGAAAAATGGAGCCGAATCTTGGGAGAAAGCGGAGAGTCAGTTGGTGCAGCAATCGCTGGAGATGTCCATTCAGAAAGCGGGGCTATCTAAGGAACAAATTCGTTATCTGGTAGCAGGCGATCTGCTCAATCAGCTGACGGCAACGCATTTTGGGGTCAGAGAGCTGAACATCCCTTTTATTGGCACCTATGGCGCGTGCTCCACGATGGGGCTGTCCATGGGGCTTGCCTCTATGCTGATTGACGGCGGTTTTGCGGATTATGCAGCTGCAGAAGCATCGAGCCACTTTTGCACGTCTGAAAAACAGTTTCGAACGCCGCTGGGGTATGGATCACAAAGGCCATTGTATGCGACATGGACGGTAACGGGCAGCGGCAGTGTGATTTTGGGGCGCAATGAGCCGGAGAGAAAAGATGGACGTCAGACGGTTGTGGTCAGCGGCATGACCACAGGAGCGATTGTGGATTACGGTATTAAAGATGCTTTTAACATGGGCGGGGCTATGGCTCCGGCTGCAGCTGCCGTTATGCTGGCGCATTTTCATGACTTTTCACGTACGCCTGAGGATTATGACTGCATTTTTACAGGTGATCTTGGATATTATGGAGCTGAGCTTCTGCAAAAGCTGATGGAAGAAGAAGGATATCTTTTGGAGGGGCATTACCGAGACTGCGGTACGATTATCTATGCAAAAGAAGAGCAGGATACGCATGGAGGCGGCTCCGGCTGCGGCTGCAGCGCGGTCACGCTTACAGGCTACCTGATGAAAAAGCTGCGCGGCGGTAAGCTGGGACGAATTTTATTTATTCCCACAGGAGCGCTTTTGTCGCCGCTTAGCAGTCAACAAGGGGAAAGTATTCCCTGTATCGCGCATGCGATTGTGATTGAAACCAAAGGATATTGCCGCATGGCGGAAAGGAGCTGACGCGATGGAATATATTAGAGCCTTTATTGTGGGCGGACTCATCTGTGTGGTGGGACAGATTATTTTGCAAAGAACCAAGCTCACGCCGGCGCGGATTGTGGTCATTTTTGTAGCGGCCGGCGCCATTCTTACAGGTCTTGGGGTATATGAACCGCTGGTAGAATTTGCCGGCTGCGGTGCCACCGTGCCGCTGACAGGTTTTGGATATACGCTGGCTAAGGGTGTGATCAAAGAGGTGCAGGAGGTAGGCCTCTTAGGCATTTTTACCGGCGGCTATCAGGCGGCTGCCGGCGGCGTGGGGGCGTCGATCCTGCTGGGATATCTGGCTTCGGTAATCTTTGAGCCAAAGTCGAAAAAATGATCAAAAGCCAATGACAGCACGTATATGAAATTAAATAAAATAAAATAAAAAACACTCTCTTCTAGCTGGTTTATTTAGAAGAGAGTGTTATGAATTTTTGGCAATAAATTAAGGGAATAAGATATTTTTATCTTATTCCCCGTTTGTTTAAATGAGCATAGTTTAAAAGTCCAGATTGTTGACTGTGCGAGGGAAGGGAATCACATCGCGGATGTTGGTCATGCCGGTAACGTACATGATAAGACGCTCAAAGCCCAGCCCAAATCCACCATGGCGCACACTGCCGTAACGGCGCAGATCCAGATACCACCAATAATCTTCTTCGCGCATGCCAAGCTCACGGATGCGTGT
>CANOUM010000033.1 GCA_947570515.1 uncultured Clostridia bacterium | reverse complement strand
AAAAGGAGGCTTTATCCGGACGTCTTTCGCATCGACATGATGAAATCGGCGATCTGGCTCATACCTATTCTGAAATGCTCGACACCATCGACCGTCAGATCCATCACATTCGCCGTGACCGCAACCATATTTTACAGCTTCTAAACAGTAAGCAGCTGTTTTTTGATAATGTGACCCACGAACTCAAAACACCGCTTACCACGATTCAGGGCTTTGCCCAGCTGATTCAGGACAACGGCACCTCCGATCCTGAACTTTTGGAAAACGGCCTTTCTCACATTTTAAATGAAAGCGCCCGCCTGCACGCCATGGTTCTCCAGCTGCTTGAAATGTCCAACAAAAAGCTCAGCTATCAGCTCTCACCGCTCGATCTGACACCCCTGCTCACCAGCGTCGTACAAGCTATGGAGCTTAAAGCCAATCGTTATCAAAGCCACCTACGGCTCACCTGTCCCAGCCAGCTCATCATAAACGGTCAGGAGGATCGGCTACGCCAGCTTCTCATTAACCTCATCGACAATGCAATCAAATACGGTGCTCCCCATGAGCCCATCGATATTACCGCCGGACAGCGGAAAAGAGATCCTGCCTCCTCTCCATCCATCTATCTGTGTGTACAAAACAGCGGCAAAGGAATGACAGAAGAACAAATCTCTCATATCTTCGAACCCTTCTACCGCGTAGATAAAAATTATTCGCGTGAACACGGAAGCTCTGGCCTCGGACTGGCCATCTGCCAAAAAATCGCAGAAGAACATCATGCTGAAATTCAAGTAGAAAGCGCTGTGGAAGGTTTCACGCGCTTTACGGTATGGTTCAGCCATCCAAAACGTTCTGAAACGGAGGATCATCATGCAGCGCCGCAAGCTTATTGATACAGCCTTGTTAATCTGTCTCTGCATCCCGCTTCTATTATGCGGCTGCCAGGCGCAGACTATAGAAAAACTTTGTGTACTGCCGGATCGTGAAACACAGCTCACCGGAAACACCGAAAATGAAACCGCTGTGCAGTATGGCCGCGTATGGGATATTCAGCATCTTGAAGAAATCATCATTCCGGCCACAGATACAGTTTATTATCAACCGGATGACGGGATAGCCCATTTTGGCGAACAGGGTGCTGTACGTATCAACCAAATCCTCTTGGAAGAAAATGACTCTGCCGCATCGCCTGATATGGAAAAAACCTTTGATTCGCAGATGCAATACAGCACCACACAGCTTTCTCCAAAAATGAGAGAGCCCATTCACACCTTCTCCCTCCCTGTTCCGGCTGAAGATCATCAGCACTATATTTCCCATAATGATCAATTTGTCCTATATGATCTGCTGGAGGATAACATTCTTTCTTTATATTTGTTAGATATTACCACTAATGAAATCAAACTGATCTGGCAGTCTTCTGATCTCAGCGAATTAATCAATACCGGTCTTGATATCCGTCTTTTCTGCCAGTGGGCAACAGATGATTCTTCCTTTTTCTTCATGCCTCTCTTTTCACTTACAGGTGATCTGTACATCAGCTATGAAGAACTAGCAAAATCCGCCCAGCAAAACACAGATGTTACACCCCTATCCAGCGACTTTCTCCTGTATTTTGGCCTGACCATGGATAACACCTATATATATACCTATCAAATGGAATCAGACATACTCACCAGCTACTATGTAGGAGAACATTTTCCGCTTTATCTTTTTAATTCTCACCCCTGCGCTGTGTCTAATGCAGACGGAACTCGCTTTTTTATCTATTTCAATTCTCTGCAGGAACCTTCGTTATCCTATTATATTGACCTAAATGCCGAAATCAATTATTCCTTCCCCTTAAATGATTATTTTCCGGCTGAAATCAACACGCTGGATTTACCGCCTGTGTTTTATAAAGATCTTTTATATGTATATGCCTCTGGCATGGGTATCTTCGCATTCAATATCGATACAGGCGAGATTCTGCAGCACTATCATTTCAATGATCCTGTTCAGGCCTTTGTCATCTGTGAAGATACATTAATCGTAGCTCAAAATTCGGACACCTCCTCCGCCGGTGTCGATGTAACCGCTTACTTGCTGAATCAGGATATGCAGCAATCGGTTTTACTCTATCACACTGACTCACTTGATCCATATATCCAGTGCATGCATGTGGATGAATCCGGTGATACTCTCCGCCTGCTCATCGAAATCACCACCAGTCAGCCTGATGAACTAAAAAAACTCATTCTTCTTAACTTTTGAAATTTTACAAAGACTTTACACTTTAGCGCGCCGCCTGAAAAAACACCTCTCTATACTAAAAGTATCTTTTAGAAATATACTTTAGATATAAAGAGGTGTTTTTATTGATGACTTCCCATAATCATGTTTATCAAAAACAAGGGCATCTGCTCCTTCGCCAAAGCGCCGTTCTTCATAATGTCGAGCAGATCCGCAACCGCACTGATCGCACGATCATCGCCGTAATCAAGGATAATGGTTACGGTACCGGTCTTTATAATGAATATACTGCACTCCGTCAGGCCGGCATCAACTTCTTTGCCGTCATCAATGCAGAAGAAGCCCGCCAGCTCCGCTCCTTTGGATTCGCCGGTGAAATTCTCCTGCTTACTCCCGAATGTTCACTTCAAAACTGCTGCGATCTTCTGCAGCTCAATATCATCTTTATGCTCAGCAGTGTTTCGCAAGCTGCTCTATTACAAAAAGCTGCTCGCATAACCAGTCTCACTCCCCGCATTCATTTAAAAATCGACACCGGACTCGGACGCTACGGCTTCTCTTATCAAAATTTAAACGAAATTCCGCTTCCTCTTTTAAATGAATTTAGTCTCGAAGGCTGCTACACCCATGTCGCCAGCGGCACCGCTCATCTCAAAAAGCAGCTTGCGCTGCAAAAACGACGGTTTGACAATGCTCTGATGCATTTACGGCTAGCCGGCTTCGACCCCGGTATGACGCATATGGCTGCCTCGCCTGCTTTTTTACTGCAGGGGGACATGGGCTATGACGCTGTACGTCTCGGCAGCCTTCTGCTAGGCCGCTGCCCGCTGAAAACCTCCATAGATTTTCAGGATGCCGTATCTTTCCAGACTCACATTCTGCAAAGCCGCCTATACCCGGCCGGTTCTACGTTTAGCTATCAGGCCAAAAAACTGCGCCGCGAAACTCGAGTAGGACTGCTGCCCGTCGGCAATGGAGACGGCATCTACTTCCGTTCCGATCTTTCTACGCAGCCGGTACTTGCCTGCGGCCTCGACTTCACCCTCCTCGATCTAACCGGATCAGACCTGCATGACGGGGATGAAATCTCTCTGATGGTAAACCCTCTGCTGATCCACAACAATACTCCGAGACGCTTAATCTAACAGCGCCTCGTAATCCTTCTGTGTAAACCGATGGTAAATGGTATGCTCCATTTCTTTCTTCACACAATAATAATATGCATCAATCTGCGGATCCTCAAAATACAGCACATAATCAAAATCTGCCGATTCCGGCATTTTTTGACATACATACTCTGTGCTGTATTGTTCAAACACGCTACGAATCTGCTCCAGACTGCAGGCATGATTGTTTCCAAACAACGCGATCATATCTGCCAAAAACGGATTTGTCTTAACTGCACGATTGACATATTCTGCGCCTTCCGGCGGCACGTTGACCTCGATCCGTCCCTGTCCTTCCTCCTTACGCAGTGCAAACTGCAGATGTCCCAGCTCGGACCCATTTGCGTGTTCCTGCAGCTTTTTTACCAGTTCCTCCTCTTCCAGTGCCGGCTCTTCAATCAGTGCCGCCAGCGTTTTGGGCGGATAGTAAAAATGCATCGTTTCCTTCACATAGCCCAGCTTAAGCTGGGCTTCTTTGATTTGATCCTTCAAATTCTGAATCAGTGCCTGCATATTCATGCAAAAAACTCCTTTCGCAGCATTCCATCCGCTTCTGGCAGCACCCCTCCAAATAAATGAGCAATGGTAGGTCCTTCATCTGCCAGATGCATATACGACGCTACCTCTCCCTTCGCCAGAGCAGGCAGCTTTCCTTGCTTTGCGCCCTCGGCGCCGCTATTGCGCATTGCAAACACAGTCGTATACCCTTCTTTTTTGGGTGAATAGCCATGCGTCGCCATCTGCATGTGCGGCGTACTGATGCATTCTTCCGGATGGATTTCATAGATATCCGGCCCTTCGAGCGTATCCTGGAAATAATACCCTTTCTTGGCTTCGAGCATAAACAGGCAGGTATCGTCGGCTCCCTGCCGGCCTGCTTCTTCTGCGCTGTAGATGGCTTCCAGGCAGTCGTCATGCTCGCGGCTGAACCGCTCGAGCTCTGCCTGCACCTGCTGCGCGAGCTCAGGCCTGCCGTAAAGATATGCTGATCCGTCGGCTCCCCGCATGAGCACCTGATAAGACTGAATATTGCCTTTTTTGTCCCGTTTGAGCCAGCCGGCTCTCTCCAGCACGCGGTTTAGGCGAATGGCCTTATCCTCGTCAAGACTGGAATGATCGCCCAGCAGCACCCATGTCACAGGCTCGCCTTTCAGCAGATCCATGAGTTCTCCGAGCCTCTGATCATGCCGCTTCAGCGCTTTTAGTGCCTCCGGGCTGCTGTGCCCGTAATGATGCCGCATACTGTCCAGATCCACATAATGAATGAGCGTGAAATCCGGCTCATATTTCTTTAGCGTATACAAGATGGACTGATGAATAAAATCGTCGAGATATGGCTGCTCGATGCCGTGCATGAGCTTGCCGTAGCGGGCAAACACCTCGGCCTGCAGCTTCACGCTGCCGCTGCGCAGCGATGCCAAAATCTGATGATCCCATTTTCGGTTGGCAAAAATCTCCGGAATATGATAATCGATATTGGCTCCTGCCGTCACCGGCCACAAAAAAGCGGCGGTTTTCATTCCCTTTTCCTTAGCAGCCTCGTAAATCGTTTTTCCTTTAATATATTTACGTTTCCAGTACCAGTCCGGCGACGCCATGCGTCCCGGCTGCAGCAGCGTATTATGGATCACGCGGTGATGCACCGGATACCGCCCGGTTGCAATGGTACAATGTGCCGGATACGTAAGGGACGGATATACGGTTTCCACCGTTTTGCAATACGCCGCTTCCTCTAAAAATGCTTTAAAATGCGGCAGCTTTTCTATAATCGTCCAATCATCGCTGCCCAGCCCATCAAACGATATTACGATAATTTTATGCTTATGATTCATCCTGTCCCTCAATCCCCCAGTCCTTCAGAAGCTGAGTAATATCTGCCAGTACCCCGGCCTGCAGCACCTTTCCGTCTTTTCCATCCCTGGCCGCCTCCTGCAAAAGCTCCGAGGCCGCCTTCACCTGCCCTTGCAAGGTATCTTTATCCTTTCGCAGCCCCTCAGCCGAAACCTGCAGCTGCTGCGTTTGATCCTTCAATTCACGAATCTCCTGCGGATACCATAAGGTACGCACAAATCCAACTGCACAAAGCGCGCCTGCAAAAAACAACAAAATCTGCATCATAGGTCCGCTGATATTGCGCACAGCCTTTCTGCGCCGGCGTTTTTCTTTAAAAAGCTCTTCGGTGTCCGGCTCCGGAAGCGCCTGCTGTACATACAGATCACGGCTCAGATCCTGAATCTCTCCCATCCCTGCGTCCGGCACACCTTCCTTGCGCTGACGCGCAATATACAGCCGATAACGCATGGCCTCCGGATTCAGCGGATCCACCTTGGCCACCTGATCCAGCGCCCGCAGCGCCGTCTTATAATGCTGCGTCTCCATATAGCAAAGGGCCAGCAATAGCCGTGCCCTTACAAAGCGCGGATTCAAATGCACCGCCTTTTTTAACCGCGTAATCGCAAAATCCAGACTATCCTTATGCGCTAATGCGCTCGCCTCATTATATAACTGCAGGCTGCTGCTCATATCTGTCAGCATCGCCTCTTCCTTCTTAATCTCTTTCAGATAATACGTAGCCCAATTCGCTGTTGGATTCAGATATTCGCTAATTGACCACTGCTTCATAGCCTCGCCCAGCTCTCCCCGCTGAAACTGCACCAGACCCAAAAGATTACGTGCCTTCTCATTATGCTTATCATACCGCACAGCCTTCTCCAGATCCTCCACCGCGCGGCTCAGATCGCCGGCTCCTGCCTTAGACAATCCATTGCGGTACAGCTGCTGACTCGTAGCCTGAATCCGCTTCATGATCTGCTGTTCTTCTTTGCGGCTCTTCATCTGCTCTCATCCCTCTTGGCGCCCTCTTTTACAGGTTCCTTCCTCTGCGCCTGCACAAGAGCCCTGGCCACATCCAAAATATCCTGTATCTCTTCCCCCGAAAGGCCCTCTGCCAGATCCTCCACTTCGAGGCTCTCCCGATATTTCACCAGCTCCTGCTTAAAATTAAACATATCCTGCTTACCTCCCTGCTCTCTATCCAATCACTCTTTCTATCTCTCCAATCAAATACAACGAACCCGCGCACACCGTCAGCTCCGTTTCCGGCATGTGCACAGCCGTTTCCAGGGCTTTTTCCGGCTGCTTAATGCAGCAAAAGTTCTTGCGTCTCCCTTCTGCTGATGTCTGCCAGATACGGACGAATTCCTCCGTTTGATCCTCTCCTTCAATACAGGTAAATACTGCGCGCCCGATGGCAGCACAGTCCCTAAGCTGTCCTAAAATACGCTCTGCATCCTTCTTTGCCAGCGCACTAAAGAGCAGCGTACAACTCCCCTTCTCATACTGTTTTTCCAAATACTGCGCCAGCATATGCGCGCCGCCCGGATTATGCGCGCCATCCAGCAACAGCGGCTTTCCCTGAAAGCTGCTTTCTTCCATACGGCCCGGCCAATGCGTATTGGCAAATCCTCTGCTCATGCTTTCTTTGGTAATACGCCATCCCTTCTGCTGCAGGAGCTGTGCGCAGCACAGCACCGCAGCTGCATTCTGCCGCTGATATTCCCCCGCCAGGCGCAGCGGTGGCGTCTCTCCTGCTCCCTCAGGCGCATAGTAAAAACTGCTTGCCTGCGTTTCTGCCCTCCTGCGAATGACCTCTCTGACTTCCCGCGGATTTTCGGCCAGCACCACCGGTACTCCGGGCTTTATGATACCCGCCTTCTCCGCCGCAATTTCCGGCAGCGTCTCTCCCAGTACTTTTGTATGATCCAAACTGATGGACGTAATCAAACAAACCTCCGGCGCATCTACAACATTCGTCGCATCCAGACGACCGCCCACTCCGGTTTCCAGTACCACTATATCCGCCTTCTCCCGGGCAAAGAACAAAAAGGCCATCGCTGTAATGATTTCAAAGAAAGTCGCGTGATTTTCTCCTGCGGCTGCAATTTTTTCTGCCGCCTCCTTCACTTCCAGCCCAATCGCAAGCCATTTCTCTTTTGCAACCGGCCGTCCGTCAAGCCGAATCCGCTCTGTATATTCCACCAGATGCGGAGAGGTATAAAGCCCCACTCTATATCCGCTTTCTTTCAAAATCTGTGCCAGCATCGCACAGCAGGAGCCTTTTCCGTTCGTTCCTGCCACATGAATCACGGGCATCTGCTTCTCCGGATTCCCAAGTTCCCTGAGCAGGCTCACCATATTGCGCACGCCGTCCTTTTTTCCATAAAGCGGCACTGTTTCTAACCATGTAATATATGACTGATAATCCATCGTTTCCTCCATCTAAACACACCTTATACACTATCAAAAGTGTACAAAAACCCCGCAGGAAAGTCAACCCTAAACCCATGCTTTTCACTCTTAAATTTATCAATATAAGAGGGCTGGCGCCCCTCTGCGGCGTCAGCCCTCTTTGGCTCTTTTATGATTAAATCTGTGTCTGTGTTTGAATCCGTCCCATCCGGCCGCCTTCACAGGTAAAGGTAAGCTGCGTTCCAGCCGGCGCCTTCACAATCCAGGTCACCTTTTTCTCGCAAGCTTCGCTCTGCATGGTATTGGCTCCCAAACCGGAATTAAAGCCGTGGATTCCGGAAAAGCCTGCCAGATGCCCGATTCCCTGCTTAGCCTTACCCTCCAGAACCTCAGCACCGTCAATTGTCACCGTGAGCTCCTTTAAGCTTTTAAGCTTCAGCGCTTCTTTAAAGACATACGTAGGCAGGAAGCCTGTATTCATCACATAGGCCTCTATCTTATACACATCCCCTGCCATATGCGTCACATCGATTTTGTCAAACCGTACTAACGGAAGGGTTTTTACCTGCCGCAGCATAAAGCGGGTATGCTTTTCCAGCTCCTGTACAAGGAATTTAATCGGCGGATTCTGCGCTACATATTTATAGTCGACTCCTCCGATCTCCACCTCACCAAGCTGCGGATGCTCAAACGGGGTCCAGTCCTTCACGCCTTCTCCGTCCAGTTCCTTATCGATCCACTGAACATACTTCAGCGCCTCTTCCTCCTGCTCCTCATCTGTTTTATTTTCTTTTGGCGGATACTGCATTTCCACCCCAACACGCGGATTGATATCCCAGCACTCAATCGTAAAGGTGGGAATGCCTAAAATGAAATGACAAAAGTCATCAAACCCTCCATAGGTAGCCTGACTTCCCGGCGCCATATATTCATCAAACACATTGACCACAGGATATCCGTTTTCTTCCTGCGCCATCTTGCCCAGCATCTGATAAATTGCCATATCCGCGGCTTCTGTTTCTTTTCTCGGCTTGAATCCCGGTGTATACAGATTCTGTCCTCCCGCCGTATGCATATCAAGCACACTGCAGATATTGGGATGTGCAATCAGAAAATCTGTGTTCGCCTTTGTCTCCGGATTGCACAGCGGATACGTACCGGCGCCGCGCTGTTCATGCTCAGGGCGCCAGCCGATTGGATAATTGCGGTTAAAATCCATTCCAAACTTACCGGGCGCACCGAGGATATTCATTCCATCATACTCCTCAATCACACCCTCCTGATAGACATTATAAAAATCGCCTACCGTATCGTCCGGACGACGCTTGGTCATAACACGAGGATCTTTTTCCGATACCTTCCAAATTCCAAACGGGCTCTTCACACGCATCTTACGAATCACACCGTCGCCATCCAAATCCTTAGGCTGCAGTCCTGGCATCTCCTCCGTATACGGATACATTCTCGGCACCGACCGCACCATCTCCGGCGTAGTCAGATAATACTCCGATCCATCCGGCGACACGCGCGGCAGCACATAAAACGTATACTTGTCCAAAAGCTCCTGTATCTCCGGTTTGTTATGATTGGTAAACAGTACGTCCAACAAGTACATACAGCACATACAGCCCGTCACCTCTCCGGCGTGCAGATTGCCTTCCATATAATATCCCGGCTTATCCTCATAAGCCCCCGTCTTGGTATTGGTAACTTCCATCACCCACAGGTTGCGTCCCTCCGGTGAAGTGCCGGCAACTGTCAGCCGTGCAAGCTCAGGATATTCCTTCGCATATTTTTGTAAGATATCCGTAATCTCCTGATACCGATAAAAATGATCATACGTATACGATACCTGTTCTGTTAGTTTCATCCTTTCCTCCATTTCTAAAGCTCTTAGCTTTCTACGCCGCTTATCTCCCGGCAATCCGTTTCATTTTCAATGACTGCGCGAATACATATCTCCAGCCCCCGTACAATCGTCGCAAGCGGCAAAGCCGGCATATTCGGCTTGTCCTTGACCTGCTCCTCTGCATACGGTACATGAATAAAGCCTCCCCGCATCTGCGGAAACTCCCGGTCAATATCATAAAGCAGCTGATACATCACATCATTACACACATATGTGCCGGCTGAGAAAGAAACGGCCGCCGGAATCCCTTCCTTTTTCATCGCTGCCACCATGGCCTTAACCGGAAGCTTTGTAAAATAGGCATTAGGGCCATCTGGCTGAATGGATTCCCCAACCGGCTGGTTGCCGTCATTATCCGGAATCCGTGCATCCTGATAATTGATGCCCACAAATTCAGGCGTAATGCCGGATCGTCCGCCGGCCTGTCCAACACAGATGACAACATCCGGCTGCTCCTTTTGAACCGCTTCATATACCGCCCGGCTCCCTTGCCGAAACACAACGGGAATTTCCTTTGTGATCACAGAAGCGCCCGCTATTGTCTGCGGCAAACGCTTAACCGCTTCATATGCCGGATTGATGCTTTCTCCGCCAAATGGCTGAAAACCCGTAATCAACACCTTCATTGCGTCTTACCCCTTTTTAAACAAGCTTTAATATGATGTCTATTTTATCATGCTTTTACCATTCAGGCAATGGCTTAATGATAATTTTACCAAATAAAACCCCTGTATGTTCTCGCCTTTTTAATATCTTTTGCTTTTTTTCTCTTTCAATGATATGATAAAAACAAAAATTCAGGAGAGCTTTGACATGCCGCAAACCACACATTATGAATTTGACCGCCTCGTTAATCGGCGTCATATGGGCAGCCTCAAGGAAGCGCTGGCCCCTCCGGGATGGGATCTGACCTCCCTCCCCTCCTTTGACGGCGCAGAAATAGACTTTCCCACCGCCCCCAGCATCCTGCACCAAATGCACACCCTTGTAGATAACGGTCTTTTTGGCTATACCCTAGCCGATGATTCCTATCGCGCGCATATCTGCTGGTGGATGAAAGAAGTCCGTCACTGGGAAATTCGTCCTGAATGGATCGTCCCCTCTCCCGGCACCATTCACTCCGTCGCCACCACAATCCGCTTGCTCACGCAGGAGGGGGACGCCATTCTCGTGCAAAGCCCCGAATATCCCCGATACGCACAAGCGATTTCGCGGCTCGGCCGCAAAGTGCTCACATGTCCGCTTTTACAGCGCAATGGCCGGTATGAGATGGACTGGCAGCAGCTGGCGCAGCAACTTTCCCGGACGAAGCTCATGGTGTGTTGCAATCCGCATAATCCGACCGGACGCGTCTGGTCGCCGGAGGAATGCACCCGCCTGATGCAGCTTGCCGATGCATATGGCGTTAAAGTTATCAGTGATGAGATCTTTGCAGAGGTTGTATGGGACGGAGAGCGCACAACACCATGCGGTCATATGACGATTACTTCATTAGGAAAAACCTTTAATTTTACAGGAGTGAATCACGCGAATGTGATCATTGCCGATGAGGAGCTGCGGCAACAATGGATCCAGCAGCGGGATGCGGATCATTTTGGCAGCATTGATCCTTGGGTATATGCTTCGATTCAAGGTGCTTATTGTCCGGAGGGTAAAGCCTGGATGGAGGCCATGCTTGCCTATGTTAACGAAAACCGGCTGCAGATGTTGGCACAGGATTTGCCTGGACTGACCGTAATTCGTCCTCAGGGGACGTATGTGATGTGGATGCGGCTTGCCGGTTTTGATACAGAAGCGGATATGCTTCGTTTTTTACAAAATGAGGCAGGTATTATCGCTACGCCCGGCAGTGAGTACGGCGGCCGCGGATGGTTTCGTATGAATATGGCTACCCCGCACCGCTTTTGGAATCTGGCAATAACACAGCTGGAGCAGGCGCTGCAGCGCCGATATTGAGAATATATAAAAAAGCGAGTATTTTTTGGTTCATACAGCCTTTGAAATACTCGCTTTTCTTATGCATGATGATTTATGTAATCGGAAATTCCAGCTTTTTGAGTTTATCGAGCAGCTCGTCCACCTCAGAAGACGGTTCATGGCTGGCCTCGATTTTCTGCCGGATTCCCAGCATGCGCAGATCGGTAGAGGCGATACTATCAGCACAGGCTTTGAGCTCCTTCCCGATCTCTTCTGCATTCGCAATTTCATGCTTGTACTTGAGCTGATGTTCCAGACTGGCCCAAAAATCCATGGCTATGGTGCGAATCTGTACTTCAACCTCTACTTTTTTGGTCTGATTGGCAAAAAATACGGGCACCGAAACGATCAGATGCAAACTCCGATAGCCATTGGGTTTGGGTTTGGCAATGTAGTCCTTTTGCCGAATCAGCTCAATGTCGTCCTGTTGGATCAGCGACTTAGCCAGCAGATAAATATCATCAACATAGGAACAGATGACACGTACGCCGGCTATATCATGGATATTATTTTCTATGTTTTCAACGGAAAGCGGCAGATGCAGACGCTCCAACTTGCCTGCTATGCTGGAGGAGCGTTTTAATCGCGTATTGATAAAGTTGATTGGATTGCGCTGATACCGAATATTAAATTCCGTATTCAGCACTTCGAACTTGGTACGAATTTCTTTAATGGCGCAGGAATAGGTCATGAGCATTTCTTTGTATTCAACCATTGTATTCATCAAAGTCTTGGACTGCTCAAACAGTGCATCGATACCAAGATCTTCCTGCGAAAGCAACTCTGTGGAAAGGGCATGAATGGGAGCTGCTAAACTGGAAAACTCTTCATCTTCCAGGGCTGCGTGGTGCTCTATATTGTGATCTTGCATTTAATTTCCTCCTTAACTGTGAATTATAAAACAATGCAGAAACAAGTTCACTTACAGTGAACTTGGCAAGTAATCCCTGCGGGATTCTTGCACTCGTTTTCATAACGATATCGCAAGTTTGCCTTTGGCAAACTTGGAGCGCAGCACAAGTGCTTGATTAACCGATTTATATCTGGCTGCGCTTATTATACCATGACGATATCGTAAGTTTGCCAAAGGCAAACTTGAAGCGCAGCGCAAATGCTTGATTATTCAAAATATATCTAGCTGCGCTTATTATACCATAATTTCAAAATTTTGCC
>CANOUM010000032.1 GCA_947570515.1 uncultured Clostridia bacterium | reverse complement strand
AATTACACCGCCATCAATTATATTTTTTAATTTGGTGCGTACAAACGCCGCTCCTTTTCCCGGTTTTACATGCTGAAATTCAATAATCGTATAGATATTCCCTTCCATTTCAATGGTAACGCCATTTCTAAATTCGCCAGCGCTAAGTACATCTGCCATAGTTCATTCCTCCTAAGAATTCATCTACAAATTGTAAAATACAAAAATACGTCATTTGAGTCTATAGTTTACCTGATTTTTTTAAAATTTTCAACTGTTTTTTTGTAAAAATTCTTTGAGTCGCCTTAACCCCTCCTGATAAGAAGCAAATCCAAGTCCGCTAATCTGCGCAATACACACAGGCTCTGTCACACTAATATGACGAAAGTCTTCCCGTTCCTGAATCTCAGACAAATGCACCTCCACCGCAGGGATTTGAACTGATGCAATCGCATCCCGCAAAGCATAGCTATAATGGGTCAATGCTCCCGGATTGATGATAATACCATCCACTCCTTCATAATATGCATTCTGCAGCATATCAATCAGATCTCCTTCATGATTGGACTGCATACAGCAAACCTTCATTCCCAGCTTTGCTCCTTCCTGCTCTACATAAGAAACAAGCGCCGCATAATTCTGCGTTCCGTACACAGCTGGCTCTCGAATGCCCAAAAAATTCAAATTGGGGCCGTTCATCACCCACACCTTGCAGGAAGATGCAGGCTCCAGTAACTCTGTCAGTGTTTGTGCTATCTCTTCTGCGCTCATGCGATCTGCCTCCTGTTTTCTTGTAGCCGCCGCCTCATAAAAAGGCCTGCGGCGCGTCATCATATCTGCAATCCGTCTTCTTTTTTCATCTTCTGTAACTGCTGTTTCTAAAAGAGGCCTGGTATGATCTTCCCGAAGTCTCTGATAAATTTCCTCTGGACTTACATCCAGCCATATGACTTCTGCCTGCTTCTCCTGAAGTAATCTGACGTTTCTCTGCTGCAGGATCGTTCCTCCGCCTAATGCTATAATATGCCCGCTTGTGTGTAAAAGTTCCGCTAAAACCTTACTTTCACATTCTCTAAAATAGACCTCTCCTCTGGTTTCAAAAATCTGAGATATCGACTGCCCTTCTCTGTGTTCGATCTCCTGATCCAAATCGCAGAAAACCCGACCGCTTTTGCATGCTAACAGCTTTCCGACCGTCGTTTTACCACAGCCCATATAGCCGATCAGATAGATGTTATCTTTCCTTTTATTCATTGCCAAGCCTCCGTTTTGCAAGCAGCTGAAAACGGGCATGCATTCGTTTCTTTTCTCTTTCCTTGAAGTTCTTCCCTGTCCAGATTTCATAGGAACGAAGTCCCTGATAAAACAGCATAGACAGGCCGCCTACTGAAAAGCCGCCATATTCCCGTACTTTAAGACAAAAAGCAGACTCTAATGGATTAAACACCATATCCGCCGCATACCGAATCTGACGATAGAAGGCTTCATTATACACGGGCAGTGTCTCAACATCGGGATACATACCAGCCGCCGTTGTCTGAAGCACAATTGGAAACGGTTCTTGCAGCAGCTCTTCTGCTGTGATACAGCGCATAACCATCGTTTCCTGCTGATTAAGCGCCTGCAAATTTTCTCTAAAAGCCTGTACAAGTGCCTCTGCCCGCTGCGCCGTACGATTATAAATCACAGCTTCCTTGGCCCCTTGCAGATAGCAAACGGTTAATGCGCTGTGCGCGGCTCCTCCGGCTCCCAAAATCAAAACCTTTTGCCCTCGGATAGGAATCCGGTTTATCTTTAACAGCTGTGTAAATCCGTCCACATCTGTATTATATCCTTTATATCCTTTAGGTGACCATTTCAAAGTGTTTACCGCACCCACAAGCCGCGCGCTCTGATCCAGCTCATAAGTACATTCCATAACCGTCTGTTTATGAGGAATCGTTACATTGATGCCGCGGATTCCAAGTCCCCAGGCGCCCTGTATGGCTGACTGCAGATTGTCCGGCTTAACCTGAAACGGCATATAGGCAAACTGATCTCCGCGTGCTTCAATAAAAATCTGATGAATCATAGGTGAAAGCGTATGGGCAATCGGATCACCGATCACGGCCAGCAGCTGCGTAGATCCATCTACTCGCATCACAGCCTTCTTTTCCCGGTAATGACGGATACGGCCTTTTAAATTCAGATTAAAATGAGCAATCAGATGACGTTCCGGTTGACGCTTGATTTTAGTCACCCATTCATCCCGTTCCTCCGAGATTGGCTTTACCAAAATACTATAGATTTTCCCTAAGTTTCCTGCCCATATATCGGTAAAAAGCTGATCGCCAATCATCGCAATTTGCTTTGGCTCCAGTTTCATTTTTTGCCGAATGCGGCCGATTCCCGTTGGAAACGGCTTGCGTGCTTTCCAAATCGCCGGCACCGAAAGACGCTTCGCAAAAGAAAGCACCCGTTCTTTTTTGCCGTTAGAGATAATCCATACCGAAAACCCAACCTCCCGAAGCTGTTTAACCAGTTCCTCTGTTGGTTTATTAGGCAAAGGATCATCATAAGGTGCAAGCGTATTATCAATATCAAAAAGTAAGCCGCGAATCCCTTTATTCCATAGTTCGTCATAATCAATATCAAAAATCGATTTTACATATTCCTTTGGCCTGAATATCTCCAGCATATCCTTAAGCCCTCCTGATTTAGACCATTTTTTCCTGTTTTACTTTTTGATCAATTACATGACGCCCTGCTAACTCGCGCCTGACTTCATCCAGTGTAACCCCCTGCTGCAGCATCAACACCATCGCGTGATAGTACAGATCCGCCAGCTCATAAATGAGCTCTGCATTTCCCTCCTGCGATTTAGCAGCAATAATCACCTCGGTACATTCCTCCCCCACCTTTTTCAAAATCTTGTCTAATCCCTTCTGAAAAAGATAGGTTGTGTAAGATCCTTCCGGAAGCTCATTCTTTCGTTGCAGCAGCAGCTCATAAAGCTTTTCAGGAGAAAATGCTTCTTCTTCCCTTTGCTGCATTATCTCTGTAAAGCATGAATCCGTCCCTTTGTGACATGCCGGCCCTTGTTTTATAACTTCTATAAGAAGGGCATCCTGATCACAATCTGCTGTAATAGAAACCACCTTTTGTACATGCCCGCTGGTTTCGCCTTTTCTCCATAGCTGATTACGGCTTCTTGACCAAAAGCAGGTATATCCCTCCTGCTGCGTAATCGCAAGGCTTTCTTGGTTCATATAGGCCAAAGTCAGCACTCTTTTCGTCTCATAATCCTGGACAATCACAGGAATAAGGCCCTGTTCATCCCATTTAAGCTCTTTGGGCTGCATTTTGTTCCTCCTTAATATATTTGTCTGACTGCAATCTGATTCTGCGCCAGATACATTTTAAGATCTGCAATCTTTACTTCTTGATAATGAAAGATGGAAGCGGCCAGTCCTGCACTGACACTGGGGATCTTTTGGAAAAGCTGTAAAAAATCCTCTTTCTTTCCGGCGCCGCCGGAAGCAATGATGGGAACCTTATACTCAGCCAGTTCAGCCAGCATCTCTAAATCAAACCCCTTCTTTACGTCGTCCATATCCATACTGTTGAGCACAATTTCGCCGGCTCCTCGTTCTATGCCTTCTTTAACCCAGGTTTTGAGCAGGCGGCCTGTATCCTCGCGGCCTCCTTTTGTAAATACATTAAATTCTTTGACTACCCGTTTGGCATCAACGGAGAGCACGACGCATTGATCGCCGTATTTTTGAGCGGCTTCTTCAATGAGGGCCGGATGGATGAGTGCTCCTGAATTGACGCTGACCTTATCGGCCCCGCTTCCTAAAACCCTGTCAAAATCCTGCAGAGTTCCTATGCCTCCGCCTACAGTTAAGGGAATGAAGATCTGTTTGGCTACTTCTCTTACCATATCGGTAAAGATCTTTCGTCCCTCAGCGGAAGCTGTAATATCATAAAATACCAGCTCATCTGCTCCTGCTTCATTATAAAATGCCGCCATCGTAACAGGATCCTCGACATCGCGAATTCCTGCAAACTGCTTTCCTTTTACTACACGTCCATCCCGTACATCTAAACAGGGAATGATTCGTTTGGCTAACATGCTGCCACCTCCAGCACTTTTTTTAGATCCAGTCTGCCTTCATAGAGAGCCTTGCCGACGATGGCTCCGGCTATGCCAATCTCTTTTAATTTTTCAATTTCCTCCAGATAGGTAATACCGCCGGAGGCGATGATCGGGATTGTCAGCTCCTGCTTTAGCTGCTGATATAAAGGCAAATTGGTACCGCTGAGGCCTCCGTCCCTGGCAATGTCGGTGTAGATCACCGCGCATACGCCCAGCTTTTCTAATTCTTTGCAAAAAGCTGCTGCTGAAAGTGTTGTGACATCCTTCCACCCGCGCAAAGCCACTCTGCCTTCTTTGGCATCAACCCCTACGACAATTTTCTCTTGATATCGGTCTACCATTTTTTGCAGGAATGAAAAATCCTCAGCCGCTGCCGTTCCTAAAATGACCCGGCTGGCTCCCGCCTCTAAATAAGACTGAATCCGTTCTTCCGTTCGGATTCCGCCGCCTACTTCAATCTGTAGTCGGCTTCCTTCTACCAATTCACGAATCGTCTCAAAATGACTCATGCTGCCATCTCTTGCTCCCGCTAAATCCACCAGATGCAGCCGCGTAGCTCCTGCCGATTCAAAATAGGTTAAAATTTCCTTTGGATTATCAAAATATACCTTTACATCTTCATACTGCCCTTGTGTAAGACGAACGGCCTTTCCATTTAACAAATCAATCGCCGGCCAAATCTGCATGCTTCTCTCTCCTTTTCTTCAGGTTACTCCGGACGATTCGCCAAAGCAGCAAACTGCTGCAAAAGAGCAAGCCCTTCTTTTCCGCTCTTTTCCGAATGGAACTGCATTCCATAAACAGATCCTTGTCCTACAATCGCCGGGATCGATATTCCTTCATATTCGGCATCAGCCAGCAGTACCTGCTCGCATTCGCAGGCATAATAAGAATGAACAAAATAAACGCTGGAATGTTTTGAAAGCGGAGATAGAATCCCATCTTGCTTTAACACCCGCAGCTGATTCCATCCCATATGCGGAACCAGCGCTTCCGGATTTGGGATCGCTTTCCGAAGTGAGCAAATTATGCCTGGAAGGAGGCCAAGCCCTTCATGCTCTCCATATTCATAGCTTTTTTCAAACAATAGCTGCATACCTAAACAAATCCCTAGCAGAGGCTTTTTTTGTGCTTGTTTAATGATATGCTCCTTAAGTCCGGATTCCTCCAGTTTTCGAGCCGCATCGCCAAAGGCGCCGACTCCGGGTAAAATAATGCCGTCTGCCGCTTCTATCATGGCAGGATCCTTTGTCAGCTGACTTTCAATCTGCAAATGCGCTAATGAAGCTGTGAGCGAAAAAATATTGCCGACCCCATAATCAATCACTGCAATCATAGTAAGCAAGCTCCTCCTTTATATCAAAATTCCTTTTGTGGAAGGAATTTCTCCCTCTGTCAGCGGATCTTTAGCACAGGCCTCACGCAAGGCCTTCCCAAATGTTTTAAATAGACATTCTATCAGATGATGTGTATTTTCTCCGGCAATTTGCTTGATATGAAGTGTTGCCCCCGCATGGCGGGAAAACCCTAAGAAAAACTCTTTCACCAGTTCTGTATCAAAATCGCCCACTTTCTGTGCCGGTAATGCTATGTCATAATTTAGATAGCTGCGTCCGCACAGATCAAGCCCCACAAGCAGAAAGGCATCGTCCATAGGCAGCGCAGCACTTCCGTAACGATAGATTCCCCTCATATCTCCCAGTGCCTGGGAGAGCGCTTGCCCTAGCACAATCCCGATGTCTTCCACTGAATGATGAGCGTCTACTTCCAAATCTCCCTGACACTGAATATCCAAATTAAATCGGCTCTGTTTCGTCATGGCTGTCAGCATATGATCTAAAAACCCAATTCCTGTTTGGGAATGACAAACGCCGCTTCCCTCTAATTGCAAGCGCAGCTCAATTTGTGTTTCGTTTGTTTTTCTTGTAATCAATGCTTCTCTCATTTTAGGACTACCTCAAATAATTTTCGTTTAAATTGTTCCATTTCGGTTTTGGTTCCAATAGTAACCCGAATGTAATTTTCGATTGACGGCTGATTAAAATGACGTACCAAAATCCCTTTTTCTCTAAGCGCTTGATAAAGCTCTTGTCCACTAATCTGCGGACAACGAAGCCACAAAAAGTTTGTTTTAGAATCGGTCACTTCAATGGCGTGCTGCCGCAGCTCCGCAATCAGCCGATCTCTGGTTTCCATAATCTGTTTCCGCGTCCACTGAAAGTATTCTTCATCCAATACAGCCATTGCTCCGGCTTTTAAGGTAAACCGGGAAATCGTATATGAATTAAAAGAGTTTTTCACTCGTTCCAGTGCTTCTATCAGATGGGGCTGCCCCATTGCAAATCCCAGCCTTGCGCCTGCCAGCGCTCTGGATTTCGAAAACGTTTGGATCACGAGTAAATTAGGATATTGATGAATATAAGAGAGCATGGATTCTGCACCGAAATCCACATAGGCCTCATCGACGATCAATAAACGCTGCGGATGCCGTTTTAAAAACGTGGTCATTTGTTTTACCGGAACGGCAAGTCCCGTCGGTGCATTAGGGTTGGCAATGATCACCGGGCCTTCAAACGCATCATAGTCTTCTAAATTTAATTCGAAGTTTTTTCTTAGTGGAACAATATGTTCTTGCAAATGGAATAATCGTGCATAAACTGGATAAAAACTATAACTGATATCTGGATGTGATATTTCTGTCTTCATTAAGGCCATAAAAGTAAAGGCTAAAATTTCATCACTGCCATTCCCCACAAATACCTCATCCGCATTCAAATGAGTATGCGCTGCAAGAATGGAACGCAGATTTTCTGCTGTAGGATCCGGATATAGCCGTAAATCTTCCGCTGCAAAATCTAGCTGATTAAGCCATGGTGTAGGCGGATACGGGCATTCATTTGTATTTAATTTAATATAGTGCCGATCCTGCGGCTGCTCGCCGGGCGTATAGGGAAGCGCCTTCTCTGCCATTTGACTCCAAAAAGGATGCATCAGCGTTCCTCCCCGCGGATCTCCGCTGCTCTGGCATGAGCCTCTAAACCTTCTGCTCTGGCAAGCTTAGCGATTTTATCCCCCACTGCCAAAAGTGCTTCTTTTGTATAATAAGTAATTTGTGATTTTTTGATAAAATCATCTACCGAAAGCGGCGATGCAAATTTAGCGGTGCCGCTGGTCGGCAGTGTATGATTAGGGCCTGCCCAATAATCACCAAGTGATTCCGGCGCATACGCGCCCAGAAATACAGAGCCCGCATTTTTTACATAACTCAGTAAATCAAAAGGATGCAGTGTACAAATTTCTAAATGTTCCGGCGCAATCTCATTGGCTACTTCCACTGCCTGCAGCAATGAAGGGGCATAGAAAATTCGGCCATACTGCTGTAATGAAGCTTCTGCAATCTCTTTTCGCGGTAGCTTTTCTAGCTGTTTTTCCAGTTCTTTTTTCGTTTTTTCTGCTATCTCCATGCTATCGGTTACCAGAATGGCACAGGCAAGCTTATCGTGCTCTGCCTGTGATAACAGATCTGCCGCCAGATAAGACGGATCTGCCGAATCATCTGCTACAATCAAAATTTCACTGGGCCCGGCAATCATATCGATATCGACCTGACCAAATACCATTTTCTTTGCCATAGCCACATAGATGTTTCCCGGACCGACAATTTTGTAAACCTTTGGAATCGACTCAGTCCCATAGCTGAGCGCAGCAATGGCCTGTGCCCCTCCAACCCTAAACACTCTGTCTACACCGGCCACATAGGCAGCGGCCAAAATCATATCGGCAATCTCTCCCGTTCGATTGGGGGGCGATACCAGAATCAGTTCTTCCACGCCAGCTAGCTTGGCCGGAACTGCATTCATAAGAACCGTAGACGGATAGGCGGCCGTTCCTCCCGGTACATAAATGCCCACCTTTTCAATCGGATTGATCAGCTGCCCCAGCACGATCCCCTGCTGATCATGAATCATAAAATCATGTTTCAGCTGTTTCTCATGATACCGACGGATCTGATCACAGGCTTCCTGTAAAATCAACTGCAATTCTTTCGGAGTTCTGTGAAATGCTGCTTCGATTTCTTCTTTGCTTACCTCAAGCTGCGGGGTATCCGCGTGATCAAACTTATCATTGTATTTTTTTACTGCTGTATCTCCGTTTTTTTCTACATCAGCTAAAATATCTTTTACAGCTGCATTGACTTCATCATATGCAAACTGACTTCTCATGGGAATCTGCTCCTGCCATCCTTCTTTTCTAAGCTCTGTGACTGCAATCATATGTTTCCTATCTCCTTTAATCGATTCACAACCTCATCGATTCTATCCTGCTTAAATCGATAGCTCGCTTTATTCACGATGACTCGTGCTGATATGCTCATAAAACGGTCTATGACCGTCAAATGATTCTCTTTTAATGTGGTGCCCGTTTCCACAATATCCACAATGACATCTGAAAGCCCGAGCACCGGTGCAAGCTCAATCGAACCATTCAAATGAATCAGCTCTATATCCCGCCCCTGTTTAGCATAGTGCTTTCTTGCAATATTTTCAAATTTTGTAGCGACCCGCAGCTTACGGCTGAAATCCTCCTGATAATCCTCTCTGGCGGCAACTGCCATATGACAGCGTCCAAATCCTAAATTAAGCATTTCATATACATCGGCTTCTTTTTCCATTAAAATATCTTTTCCGGCCACTCCCAGATCTGCCGCACCTTTTTCTACATAAACAGCTACATCGACCGGCTTAACCAATAAAAACCGCAGATTAGCCTGCTCATCCTCCAATATTAGCTTTCGTCCGATATCCTCCATAGCACTGCATGCATATCCGGCTTTTTTCAAAAGTTCATAGACCCTGTCGCCTAATCTCCCCTTTGGAAGTGCAATTGTCAGCATGATGCCTCCTCCTTCCGTTTCCAAATGGGCTCCAATACGTCCAAATCAATTGCGAACCCAATCGCACCACAGTTTTTTTGAGCAGAGGATAAAAATCGCTTAGCTAAATGGTCATAACGGCCGCCGGACAGCACATAGCTGCTGCACCCATGCAAAAAGCCCTGAAATACCAGTCCATTATAATAGCTTAATGGATTTACAAGAGAAAAATCCAGCATTATTTTTTGCCCGGGGATATCAGAAAGATGAGAAACCCTCGCGCACACCTCTTCGGCAGCGATTTGAAGTTCTTGCCCCAGCTGTTCTTTTTTTATGATTTCCATAACCTTTTCCGGCCTGCCGGCTAACATGGGCACACTTGCAAGCTTTTTCTTCTCCTGCTTGGGACATCCGGCTTTCTCTAAAAATGCCTGCAGATCATGCTGGTTTTTCTGCGCAATATAAAGTAAGATCTGATCTTTGACAGTCGCTTCCTGCTTAACATACCATTCGTTATTCAGTAAAAACCCCATATGAGATAATACCAAAACGGTATTGTCTCCTAAACAGGCCAGTGCCTGCTGAGCCAAAGCCAGCAGCTCGCCTCCGTCGCTTACCGCTTCTTTTTCAATAGCTTCTGCGCCGATCTGCGCGTGCGCCTCATATTGATGTGTATCAGAAGATAAACGAAATACATTTTCTTTATAGTAGACTTTATAGATGGGATCCGGCTGATAAACAGCCTGTTTCATGACTGAAAGCGTAACGTCAGGACGAAGCGCATATAACTTTCCATAGGGATCAGTGAAAGTAAGCATTTTATCCCCTTCTAAAAAGGCTCTGTTCTGATCAAACAGCTCATACTCATCAAATTGCCCCAGCCGGCATTTCTTATAGCCTGCCCTCCGAAATAAGCTGATCAACTCGATCTCTTTGCGTTCCTGAACACTCAGACTTTCTAAAAGCAGTTTCTCCATTGCTTTTCCTGTCTTGCGGCTCAGATGAATCTTTCTGATTTACCACTCAATTTGTTCAACCGGTACAGGATTTTGATTCATTTGTATCTGACTCACAGTTCCGTTCTTAATATGGATCACGCGGTCCGCCATTGCGGTCAGCGCCTGATTATGGGTAATTACAATAACGGTCTTGCCGGTCTCTCTGCAGCACCCTTGCAATAACTTTAAAATATTCTTTCCCGTATGATAATCAAGCGCTCCTGTTGGTTCATCGCATAATAAAACTTTAGGGTTTTTAGCAATCGCCCTTGCGATGGCTACGCGCTGTTGTTCTCCGCCGGATAGCTGCGCCGGAAAATTATCCATTCGATCCTCCATGCCTACAGCTTTTAATGCCTGTTTAGGATCAAGCGGCTCTTTACAGATCTCAGAAGCCAGCTCCACATTTTCTAACGCCGTTAGATTTTGCACCAGATTGTAAAACTGAAAAACAAACCCCACATCATACCGCCGATAATTGGTCAGTTCCTTTTCATTTAGCTCCCCGATGGATATGCCATCCAGCACAATTTTGCCGCTGTCACACGAATCCATCCCGCCCAGCATATTCAGCACCGTCGTTTTTCCAGCGCCGCTGGGCCCCACAATCACACAAAATTCCCCTTGCTTAATTTGAAAGGAAATATGATCCGCCGCAGCGATTTTATGTTCCCCCATCTGATAATATTTGCATACATTATCAAATTCAATCAATGCTTTCATTGTCGTCTTCCATTTCTTTTTGAGGATCCTCATCTGATTCATTCAGAATGATTTTCCGATATATTATGCCCATTATAAGTTGGCCATTTCACGCCGTCAAGCAAAAATTCGCTCTTTATAAATATTTCAGCCGTACTTCAGCAGTCTCTCGCATCCATATGGTTACAATATAATCCTCTTCCAGCCATACCTCCTGAAACACAGCCGGAACATTAAAAACAGAAAATTTTCCAAAATGTGCATCAATACCCGTGCCCGTAAACTTTACATAGCTTTCTTTTTTCGTCCATATACGATAAAAATCATCAAACCCTGCTTTCTCTAATTCCTCCACCTCTTCCGGATGAAAAAAACGCCGCGCAATTGCCTCGTAGCGAACCGTACGCATTTCCTGCACATCCATGCCAATTTCATCATATGCCAGTGCTAAAATCCACCATCGCCCGCTATGACTAATCGAAAGCTTCAAAGGGATCTCTTCAAAAAAAGGCTTTCCCTGTTTCGTTTTAGCAATTTTATACTCCGCCAGCGGAAAATCAGGTGCAAAATCCTGCACGGCCATAGCAATCCGTTGTCCGATCAAACGCGTATCTGTAATTGAAAATACATATAAGCCGGCATATGTCATGATAGGGCTTCCTTTCTTTATTATAATTATTTAATTTTAGCATGAATCCCCTGTTTTTTCCAGTAAAATTTGCTCCCTCATCCTTTAAAACTCAGTAACAAGAAAATGCTCTCAATCATATGTTAAGAAAGAGAAGAAACATGACGGTATGTTTTTTCAAATCAATATGGTTTTAGGAGGGAATTGCCATGGCAATTTGTGCAAATCAAGGGCGCATGTATATGGGAACGGCTCGGCAGTGTATGGATACCAGGGACTGCTGTAAGGCAGCAATACAGCCAGCTCCTGCTCCTGTACGGATGCAGAGAAGACAAGGTACCTGCAGCTGCATGCAGGAAACAGACCGGCAGACAGCTCATGCCGCCGAAAGACGAATCTTTCGCTGTCCGGAAGATGGATGTGAACCGCAAAGTTTATGTGCCGGTCTTCCTTTGGCCGCCGCATATGTCAATCCGCAGCCTTATACCGGTCTGGTGGATCCTGACACGGCTTTAAACAGAGGAAGCGCTTTTAATAACCTGTATGATCCCTGGAATCCCGGGCGTCATTGTTAAGGAAGGAGGCATTTAGGATGAATCGTGAATATCAGAGGGACTGTGGATGTACGTCCCGCGGAAACAGACAAAGAGATCGTGAAGCGCTTTTATGGGAGATTCATAAAACAGATTTTCTGATCAACGATCTGCAGCTCTATTTAGATAATCATCCAAACTGTGAAGCAGCTTTGGAGGATTTTAACCGCTTAAGCGATCTCAGTATGGAACTAAAGGAAGAATTTCATCATCTTTATGGCCCTATCATCAACAATGGCTATCAAACCAGTGAACTTCCCTGGCAATGGACCGATGATCCCTGGCCCTGGCAGCGCAGCTTTATGAGCGGACAATAAAGGAGGAAAAGCATTATGTGGTATTATGAAAAAAAGTTACAGTATCCTGTCAATATCAAACGCTGTGATCTGAGAATGGCCAAGGTTTTGGCCGCTCAGCTTGGCGGACCGGACGGAGAACTGGCTGCCAGCCTGCGGTATATGAGTCAGCGCTATATCATGCCTACCGGCAAAACCAAAGGTCTTTTGACCGATATTTCAACAGAAGAACTGGCACATGTTGAGATTATCTCCTCTATGATGTTTCAGCTGATGGAGGGAGCTACACCGGCACAGCTTCAGGAAGCGGGCCTTGCCGGTTATTACACCCAGCATGGCCGCAGTGTTTTCCCGGCAGATGCAAACGGTGTCCCCTTCACCTCTGCTTATTTCCAGTCTATGGAAGACCCTATCACCAATCTGCATGAAAATATGGCAGCAGAACAAAAGGCCAGAACAACGTATGAAAATCTGATGAATCAGACAGACGATCCAGATATTCTGGATCCGCTCCGTTTCCTGCGTCAGCGAGAGGTGATTCATTTCCAACGCTTTGGCGAGGCATTAGATGACATTCACTTTTTAAATGGAATGAAAAAGGTTCATTAAAATCCACTCCTATCAGCACAGGCTGTCTTAATGAAGCCTGTGCTGATTCTATTTTATATTC